>DASQAM010000281.1:0-32172 GCA_035635735.1 Gemmatimonadales bacterium
CGGCGTGCTCGATCCATCGTTCGGCATCCGCGAGTTCATCGTGGGGACGGGCGGGATGGGCACCAGCGCGGTCACCGCCGTGCAGCCCAACAGCGAGGTGCGGAACCCCACCGTCTACGGGGTCATCAAGTTCGTCCTGAGCGCGGACGGCTACACTTGGCAGTTCATTCCCGCCGCGCCCAGCACCTTCACCGACTCGGGCTCGGGAGCCTGTCATTGAGCGCGCAGCGAGCAGCGACGACCGAGGCTCCCCCGCGGGACGCTGGTCTCACCCAGCGTACGCTCGCCGGGCTGGTGTGGACGGCGGGTGGGAGGGCGGTGTACGCCGTCCTCCGCCTCGTGGTCCTGTTTCTCCTGGCTCGGCTCGTCTCCCCCGCCGATTTCGGCGTGGTCGGCGCGGCGACGGTCGTGCTGGGGTTCTCCGCCATCTTCTCGGAGCTGGGGATGGGGCCGGCGATCGTGCAGCGGCCCACGCTCGAGCTGCGGCACGAGCAGGCGGCGTTCACTGCCTCCGTCGGCTTCGGCCTGGTGCTGGGAGCGATGCTCTGGGTGCTCGCTCCCCAGGTCGCGGGGTTCTTCCGCATCCCTGCCGTCGAGCCGGTCCTGCGCACGTTTGCCTGGACGTTCCCGTTGGCCGGGCTGTCGCTGGTGGCGTACGCCGTGACGCAGCGAGCGCTGCGGTTCCGCTGGCTGGCCATCGTCGACGTGGTGAGCTTCGGCGTCGGCTACGGAGTCGTCGGCGTCACCTTGGCGCTGCTCGGGTTCGGCGTGTGGGCCCTGGTAGCGGCGGAGATGTCCAAGGTGGGAGTGTACACCGCCATCCTGCTGGTCGCGCACCCGCCGCGCGTCTCGCTCCGGCCGGATCGCCAGGCGTTCGCGGAGCTCATGTATTACGGCGGCGGCTTCACGGTCTCCAAGGTCGCCAATTACCTGGCCCTGCAGCTCGACAACGTCATCGTGGGCCGCTGGCTCGGCGCAGTCGCCCTGGGTTTCTACGGGCGCGCGTACGAGCTGATGGCCGCAGCCCCGGCCCTGTTGGGCGAGCCCGTAGATAAGGTGCTGTTCCCCGCCATGGCCACGCGGCAAGGCGACATGCGGTCCCTCGCAGCCGCCTTTCGCCGCGGCGTCGCGACGATGGCGCTCATCACGCTGCCGCTCAGCGCGCTGCTCGTGGTCCTCGCCCCCGAGGCCGTCCCCGCGCTGCTGGGGCCCAAGTGGACGCCCGTCATCGTCCCCTTCCAGATCCTCACGCTCGGGATCTTCTTGCGCACGAGCTATCGGATCAGCGACGTCGTGGCGCGCGCCACCGGCGCGGTGTATCGCCGGGCGTGGCGGCAGGCCATCTACCTGGCGTGCGTGGTCGCGGGCGCCTGGTTCGGACGGCATTGGGGCATCGCGGGCGTGGCCTTGGGCGTGCTCGGCGCGCTCGCGGTGAACTACTTGTTGATGGCCCACCTCGGGCTGCGCCTGGCCGGGCTCAGCTGGCGCCGCTTCGGGCAAGCGCATCTGCACGCCCTGCTGACGGCCGCGGTGGTCGCCGTCCTGGTGGGGGGGTTGGCAGGGCTACTGCGCGCCTGGGCCCTGCCCCCCGTGGCCGTGCTGGTTACGGCGGGAGTGGTGGGGCTGGGCGGCACGCTCCTGCTGGTGTGGGCGGCCCCGCAGGCGTTCCTCGGGGCCGATGGACTCTGGGTGCTGCGCCAGGTCCGCGAGTTCGTCTCGAGCCGTGGCGCGTCCCGCTCCACGGTGCCGCCCGCGGCTGCACCACTTACCGCGGACCGGCCGTTGCTGTCGCTGGTGCGGCGCCTCGGCGAGGCGCTGGCGCGTGAGGGCATCTCCTACTGTTACTGTCAGTGGAAGGGCCACACCAAGCCCCACCGTTGGGGGACCGGTGCAGGGGACATCGACCTGCTCGTGGACCCCCCCGATAAGACGCGGTTCGTGGGGGTGCTCACGCACCTGGGCTTCATCGCCGCCTTGGCGCCGCGGCCCCAACGGCTGCCGGGCGTCGAGAGCTATTTCGGGCTGGACCGCGGCACAGGCACGCTCGTCCATGTGCACCTGCACGAACGGCCGTTCATCGGGCGTCCCTGGTCGGCCGCGTGGGCCCTGCCGATGGAAGGCCTCTTCCTCGCTTCGGCCGCACGGGGCTCCGTGTTCCGCATCCCGGCTCCCGAAATCGAGCTGATCGCCCTCGTGGTCCGGACGGTCGAGCGGTACCGCCTGGCGACCGCCCTGCGGCGCCGCCCACCCGACTGGTCCGACGCGGTTCAGCAGGAGCTGGCGGACCTCGAGGCACGGAGCGATCCGACCAGACTGGCCCGAGCTCTCGAGCAGGTGCCGTTCCTGGACGCACCCTTCTTCGAGGCGTGCCGGCGTTCGCTGCGACCGGACTGCTCGACGCGGACGCGCGTGTTGCTGCGGTGGCGGCTGCTCCGCCGCCTCCGGACGAACGTGGTACGGCCCCCGATCGCGTTCGCCTTCCTGAGCTTGCTGCGTCGCGCCCGCACACTGGCGGGAGGACCCGGCGCTACCGCAAAGCGACTCGCCCGGCGCGGGGTGGTGATCGCACTCGGCGGGGCGGACGGCGCGGGCAAGTCGAGCTGCACGCGGGAGCTTCACGCCTGGCTCGCTCCCACGTTCGAGTGCGCCGCATTTCACCTGGGTCGACCGCCACGCTCGTTCCTGACGTTCGTAGTGGGCGCCGCACTGTGGGGTCGGACGCTGCTGCGGCGACTGGTCGGCCTTGCGCCCCCGGCCTGGCCGTCGCGCAACGAAATTCCGACGGGCCGCACGCCCGACGCGCTCGAGCTGCTGCGTCATGTGTGTACCGCGCGCGACCGCTACCGACTCGCGCTCAAGGCGAAACGCCTGGCGGCAGAGGGCGCATTCGTACTGTGCGAGCGCTACCCGAACATCACCACGCTGGCCGGGCCAAGCATCGAACAGCAGCAGTATCGCATGCCACAGACCGGAGTGGCCAGGTGGCTGGTGTCGACGGAGGTCGCGTACTACCAGGAGATGCCGGCGCCGGACGTGGCGGTGCTGCTCCTGGTCGAGCCGAAGCTCGCGGTGCGGCGCAAGCACGGCCAGGAGCCTGCCGCCTACGTGAAATATCGCGCCCAGCTCGTGGCGCAAAGCGACTGGACCAACAGCGGCGTCCAGGTGGTGGACGCGAACCGCCCCTTGGCAGAAGTCGTCCGGGACCTCCAATGCGTGATATGGTCGACGGTGTCCGGCGCGAAGTCCCGGAACAGCCTGATCTGGTCGGGGCCATCGCTGCCAGACTCCCCGCCGCCCGCTCCCCCCGCTCCACACGCCCCGGTCGTCGAGCTGGTCGGGCCGGCAGGCGTAGGTAAGAGCGCGGTAGCGGACGCCCTGCGGGACCATGACGGGACGCTGCGGGTCAGCATCTGGGGGCTGCCGTTGTCGTCGCTGCTGTGGAGCGCCGCAGCCCTGCTGCCCACTTTCGTCGCCCTGAGCGTCGCCGCACGGGCTGTCCGCTGGCCGGAGCTGAAGCAAATGATCCGTCTGAGCGCCCTGGGCCGCGTCTTGCCGCGGGCGGCGGAGGGTCGGAGCCTCGTCGTGCTCGACGAAGGGCCGGTGTTCGCCCTGGCCTGGCTTCAGGTCTTCGGCGCCGAGCGGCTGCTTCGCAGCGCGGCCTACGAGCACTGGGTCCATCGGACGCTGGCCGCCTGGGCGCACGTGATCGACGCGGTGGTGGTGGTGGACGCCCCGGATCCCGTCCTGTCGCAGCGGATCCGCACCCGCGTGAAGCCGCACATGGTCAAAGACCGAAGCGACGAGGAGATCACCGCGTTCGTGGCGCGGTTCCGGGCCGCGTTCGCGTCGGTGATTTCGGCCGTCACGGGCCTGAACGGCACGAAGCACCTTACGGTTCGCGCCGACCTCGAGACGCCGCACCAGCTGGCGGCGCGGGTGCGCCAAGCCGCCCTGGGAGGCGCTTCGTGAAGACGACCGCCACGGCGTCGCTGCACCCGGCGATCCGCTGGGCGTTTTACGTGTTCATCCTCTCGCTCCCGTTCGAGTATCCCAGGCGAAGCATTCCCTGGGAGACCACCACCATCACGTGCGCGGTGTTCCTGTTCGCCGCCCTGTTCCAGGCGCGGCTCTGCTTCCGACGGTTCCCGGCGGCGGTCGCATGGTTCGGAGTATTCCTGTACGCCTGTCTCTTGTCGTTCGCCGTCAACGGCGGCGAGTATGCCGACGAAGTGCAGCGGATGCTCATCCTGCAGGTGCAACTGGCCCTGCTGCTCTGGGCCGGCTACAACGTGCTGCTCGACGAGGAAGTGTTCCGCCTGGCCCCGCTCATGCTCGCGGTGGCGTGCGTGGCACGCGCGGCGCTGCAGGTGTCCGACATCGGGACCTCGCACGACGAAGAGTGGTACGGTGGCGAGCGCGTTTCCGCACTGGGGCAAAACGCCAATCACAGCGCCATGATCATGACCGCCGGGCTCCTGGCCCTGATCGGGCTCGCCTATGCCCGCTCCAGCGGCCGGCGCGGCTGGCGGGCGCTGATCTGGCCGTTCGCCGCGCTGATCGCCCTCGCGATCCTCCAGAACGGCTCTCGCGGCGGCGTGATCGCCCTCGGGACGGGACTGCTCACGTTTGCGCTGGGCGGGTCGGGGGTGCGGGCGCGCATCCGCAACACCCTCGCCGTCGCGCTGGCGCTCGGCCTCGTGACGTGGGCTTCCTACAATAACGAAGGGCTGCGCAACCGCTTCAAGCAGTCCATGGTCGCCGGCGCGATGGCGGGGCGGGAGCGGGTGTACCCGGAGCTGGTGCGAATGTTCGTCGAGCGGCCGATCGTCGGGTACAGCCCCATGGCCAACAAGTACGTGCTGGGAGGACGGCTGCCGGAGCAGCACTATACCCGGCGCGACGCGCATAACCTGATGCTGGAAGTCATGACCTCCACCGGGATCGCCGGGCTGATTCCGTTCACCGTGGTGCTGGGGCTCGTCTGGCGCGCCGCTTGGCGGGCTCGGCGCGGCCCCGACGGCATCCTGCCGCTCGCGATGCTGGTGGGCGTGCTGACGGCCAACCTGAGCGGCAACTGGATCGCCGCGCCGTTGCTGTGGTTCACCTTCGCCTACGCGCTCGCGAGCGAACGGGCATCCGGCCGGGTGGCTCCGGTCGGGCACTCGGGTGTGCAGCGGCGCAGCCGCTCCTTCCGCTCTGCGGGACAGCGGCGCACGCCGCAACCGGCCCGGCTCGATGAAGCGGTGGTCGAGCGGTGCTGATCACCTTCTCGGGTCTCGACGGAGCCGGCAAGTCCACGCTGATCGAGTGGCTCAGGGACACGCTCGAGCGACAGAATCACCCCGTCGCCGTGTTCCACATGAACGATCATGTGGGTGCCTACGCGTACCTGCGGGCGCTGCGGGATCGCTGGTTCGGCGGGCCGCCGGCGGCGCCGGACGCCGATGGCGACGCGGGTGCTCCAGCGGCGCGGTCCAGTCTACGGGAGCGCATCTGGCGCCTCCGCATCGCCATCGTCTGGAACAAGCCACTGCGGCGCTTGCTCTATCTCTTCGACCTGGTGGTGTTCTGGTGCTACCGCCTCCGGATCGAAACGGCGCAACGGCGGATCCTGATCATGGACCGCTACTTCTACGACACCCTCGTGGACGTCTCGGACGGTCGGCACTGGTTCTGGATTCGGCTGCTGGAGCGGATCACGCCGACCCCGGAAGTGCCGGTGCTCCTCGACATCAGCCCCGAGGAATCGTTCAACCGGAAGGGAGAATACTCGGTCGAATACCTGCGGGCGCGCTGGGTCGCCTACCGGACGGTCTTCCCGTGGGTTCGCGCAGCGGTCACGCTTCCCAATCGCGACCTGAGCGCAGCGAAGGCCGCGCTGCGGACGATCGTGATGGAGCGGTTGGGGGACAATGGGGAGGCCGCCGAACGTGCGCGATGAACGTGCGCAGGCACGCCTCCTGCTGCGGCTGCTGCTGAACGGCGATCGCCCGCCCATCGCGCGCGTGGACTGGCCTGCCCTGCTCCACCTGGCCCGCACCAACGGCGTCGTGATCCGCAGCGCCGACCTGTTGATGGCGCAGAACGTGACGCTGCCGCCGGCCTTCGCGAACAGCGTGGTGCGGGAGCGGCAGCGCGTGCAGGACGCGATCGGCCTGGTGCGCCAGGTCAGCCGGATCTGCACCGCGCACGGGATCGAGTTTCTGTTCGCCAAGGCGTTTCAGCACTACCCCGACCTGGGCGGCGACCTCGATCTGCTCGTGCTGGCTCGCGCCGCGGAAGTGGACGCCCTGCTCGCTCGCGAGCTGTCAGCCACCGTCGCGCCCCGGGATCTCGCCGGCTGGGTCGCCGGGAGCGTCACCTTCCGCGTTCGCGACGGGCTGCCGCCCCTGGACGTGCAACATGGACGGATCGGGGCCGTCGGTGAACACCGGGCGTACGCCGTCGCGCTCGTGCGGAATCACCGGCAGATCGTGATCGACGGAACCGAGTGCGCGGTGCCCTGGCCGGAAGACCAGATCGTGCTCCAAGGCGTGCAGCGGATCTACGGGCGTCGGTCCCTGCGGTTGTCCGACGTCGCGTACACGATCGCGTCCCTGCGCGATCCGCTCGACTGGCCGTACGTCCTCAGCACGGCCCGCCGCATCGGCGTGCTGCCCGGCTTGGGCTGCTACCTGAGCTACGTCGAGCAGATCCACGGCGAGCTGTTCGGTGGCCCGCTCGTCCCGCAGCAGGTGCGCGACCGCCTGCCGCTCGCGGGGTGGGGCCGGGTGGAGTTCATGCGCGGGGCGTATCGGTTCCCGGCGCTGCGCGTGAACGCGCGGCTGTACCTCAAGCAGTTGGTCGCCGGGCTGTGGACCGCAAACTGGGATCGCGCGGCGCGATTGTGCCTGCTGCCGCTCGTGGGCGCGGCGCTGGCGGCCGGGCGCGTCGGCGCCGTGTCGTCGCGCTCGCTGGAGTCCGCGTGAGCACCGCGCGCACGGCCGATTTCCTGATCGTCGGTGGCGGCGTCATCGGCCTCACGATCGGCCTGGAGTTGAAGCGCCGCCGTCCGGACGCAGCCGTCACGCTGATCGAGAAGGAGGACGCCTGCGGTATGCACGCGAGCGGGCGCAACAGCGGCGTGCTGCATGCCGGCTTTTACTATACGGCGGACTCGCTGAAGGCCCGCTTCACCAAGGCGGGGAACCGCGCGTGGAGCGCCTATTGCGAAGCGCGCGGGCTCCGCATCAATCGCTGCGGCAAGCTGGTCGTGGCTCGCAGCGCCCAGGAGTTGGCCGGATTGGACGAGCTGTCGCGCCGGGCCCGGGCCAACGGCGTCGAGCTCGCGGCGCTCACCGCCGACGAGGCGCGTCGCATCGAACCGCGCGTGCGCACCCACGAGCGCGCGCTGTTTTCCCCGACCACGGCCTCGGTAGACCCCGCTGAGCTGATCGCGGCGCTGACGACCGACGCGCTCGCGCTCGGCCTCACGATCCGCACCGCGACCGCGTACCGCGGGACGACGCGAGGGGCCGTACGGACTTCCGCTGGACGGTTTGCCGCCGGCTACGTGATCAACGCCGCGGGGCTGTATGCCGATCGCATTGCCCGCGACTACGGCTTCGGCGAGCGGTACCGCATCCTGCCGTTCCGCGGCCTGTACCTCCAGGGCAACGGCGGCAGTCGGCCGCCGCGGACGCACGTCTATCCGGTGCCGGATCTTGGGCAGCCGTTCCTGGGTGTGCATTTCACCGTCACGGTCACCGGCCACGCGACGATCGGGCCCACGGCCATTCCCGCGTTCTGGCGCGAGCACTACGGCGGGATGGCGAACTTCGACCCGCGCGAGTGCGCGGAAATCCTCGCCTGTGAGGCGGGCCTGCTGCTCTCCAACGAGGGTGATTTTCGGTCACTGGCGTGGAGCGAGGTGCGCAAGTACAGCCGGCGCCGGCTGGTCCGCCTCGCCGCCGAGCTGGTGGAAGGGACGGAGCCCGCGGCGTATCGCCGCTGGGGCCCCGCGGGGATCCGCGCGCAGCTGTTCGATCGCCAGACCCGCAGGCTCGAGATGGATTTCCGCTACGAGGGCGACGACCGCTCCTTCCACGTGCTCAACGCCGTGTCGCCGGGCTTCACCTGTGCCCTGCCCTTCGCGGCCCACGTGACCGACTGCATCGAGCGGCTCCGCGCATGATCTCGGCCCCCGCCCTCGTGGCGCCTCCGTCGCTCGCGCGCGAGCGCGTGCTGGTGCTGGACGCCCACACCAACCAGGCGCTGGCATGCGCCCGCTCGCTCGGCCGCGCCGGTCACGAGGTGTTCGTCGCGAGCCATCGGTTGTGGCCGCTCGCCGCCTGGTCGACCTATTCCCGCGGCCGGTTCCGGCTGGCGGGCGAGTCGGTCGAGGCGTTCGCCGAGCTGCGCGCCTGGGCGGGCGAGCGTGGCGTGACGGTCGTGCTGCCGCTCACCGAGCGCGCCTGCCTGCTCTGCAACGCGGAGCGCCACGCATGGGAGGCCCTGGGCATCGTGGTGGGGTGCGGCCCGGACGAAATGTTGCTGCGGGCATTCGACAAGGCGGAGACGGCGCGCTACGCCACGGCCAGCGGCGCCGCGCTGCCCCCGACCAAGGCGCCCCGATCGCTCGCCGAGTGCCGGGCGGCGGCCCAAGCGGTGGGCTTTCCCTGCGTCGTCAAGCCGCGGTTCAGCAACGTCCACGATGGCTTCGTGTTCCAGCCGGGAGAGTCGGCGCGCTACGTCGGCCATCCGGACCAGCTCGACGCAGCGATCGAAGCGACGCGACAGGGCGATCGCTGGCCCCTGATTCAGGGATTCGTGCCCGGCGCGGGCAAGGGGGTGTTCGCGCTGTGTAACCACGGCGAAGCCGTGGCCTGGTTCGCCCACGAGCGGTTGCGGGACGTCCGCCCGTCGGGCTCCGGCAGCAGCTTGCGCCGGGCCATCGCGCTCGACCCGCGGCTGCGCGCGCCGGCGGAGCGTCTGCTGCGCCAGATGCAATGGCACGGCCCGGCGATGGTCGAGTTCCGCGACGACGGTGTCAACGCACCGTACCTGATCGAGGTGAACGGCCGTTTCTGGGGCTCGCTACAGCTCGCCGTCTCGGCCGGCGTGGATTTTCCGCACCTCTGGCTGGCGCTGCTCCGCAATCACAGGCTCCCCCCCTCCCGCGGCTACGTCGAGGGCGTGACGCTGCGGTGGCTCTGGGGAGACGTGAAACGCTTCCTCTACATCCTCGCCGGGGCACCGCGGGGGTATCCGGGTCCCTACCCGAGCGTCTGGCAAGGTGTGCGGGAGCTGTTGGGCCCGCAGCCGCGAGGCACCCTGAACGAAACCTGGACCGCCGGCGACCGCTGGCCCGTCCTAGGGGAGGTCGTCCAAGGGGTGCGCGAGCTCGTGATCCGGTTGCTGCGGCGCGGCGCGCCGCCCGTCCCCGCGCCGGTGTCCATGGATGCGTCCCACGCCCTGCGCGTCCTCATGCTCACGCCTGACTGGCCCACGCCGGATCGCCCCCGCACGACCAATTTCATCAAGCGCCAGGCGGAAGCGCTGCGGGCCGCGGGGGCCCATATCGACGTCTTCCATTTCGCCGCCGAGCAGCGGCTCTGGAACTATCTGCGCGCGTGGCGCGCCGTGCGCCGCCGCCTCGCCACGGGACGCTACGACCTCGTCCACGCCCAATTCGGGCAGAGCGGCCTCGTGGCGTTGCCCAAACGCGTACCTCTCGTGGTCACGTTCCGCGGCAGCGACCTGTTGGGCATCGTGAGCGACAAGACCGGCCGTCATACCTGGCGGGGCCGCGTGGCGCAGCGGTGTTCCCGCATGGTTGCGCGCCTGGCGGACGCCGTGATCGTGGTGTCCGAGCACATGAAGGCGCAGCTCCCCGCCGCCGTGCGCCCGACCGTGATCCCGTCCGGCCTCGACCTGAAGCTGTTTCATCCGATTCCCCGCGACGAGGCGCGGCGGCGGCTGGGGTGGTCGCCCGGCCGGCGCGTCGTGCTGTTCGTCGGCCGACCGTTTCAAGCACGCAAGCGGCACAGCCTCGCTCGCGATGCAGTGGCGCTCCTCAACCGCTCCCTCCCCGCAGAGCTGGTGGTCGCCTGGGGCGTGCCCCACACCGAGATGCCGGTCTACATGAGCGCGGCCGACGTGCTGGTCTGCACGTCGATGCAAGAAGGGTCTCCCAACGTCGTCAAAGAAGCACTCGCGTGCGATCTGCCGGTGGTCTCGGTGCCCGTGGGGGACGTGGCGCTGCGTCTCCAGGGGGTCGCGGGATGCGAGCTGTGCGCCGACGACCGGCCCGAGACGATCGCCGCCGCGCTCGAGCGCGTCCTGCGCCGCGACCAACGCATCGACGGTCGCGACGCAGTCCGACCGCTGGACGAGGAGTTGCTGACCCAGCAGGTCCTGGACATCTACCGGTCGGTCGTCAACGGTCACGCCCTCGACCGGCGAGGGCTCGGGAAGGGCCGCTTGACGGTACGCAAGGCGTCGCCGTCCGAAGAGCTCGAGTGGAACACGTTGGTGCAGCGGTTCGACCACTGCCGCATCGCCCATACGCGCGCGTGGCTCCGCTCGCTCGAAGCCTCCGGCTGCGGCCAGCCACTCTACCTCGTGTTCGAGCGGGATCACGAGATCGTAGGCTGTCTGCCCGGTCTCCTGGTGCGGTTCGGCCCGCTCCGCTTGTTCGGCTCCCCATTGCCGGGGTGGCAAACCGTCAGCATGGGTCCGGTGTTCGACGAGCGCCGGGTTTCTGCGGCGGACCTCGTCGCCACGCTGGTGCCGTTCCTCCGTCACCGCTACGGCATCCACCACATCGAGCTGATGTGCAGCCATCTGGATCCCGCTGCCATGCAGGCCGCGGGCTTCCGGGGCGACGCCGTCACCACCTACCGGGCGCCGCTCGCTGCGGACGAGGCCACGACGATGAAGGCCATGAAGGACAGCACGCGGCGCAATGTGCGACGCGCGATCAAGCTCGGCCTCGTCACCCGATTCGAAACCGAGGAGTCCTTCGTGGACGAGCACTACTCCCAGATCAAGGAAGTCTACGCCCGCCGCGGCTTCAGCGTGCCGTTCGGTAAACGGCGGGTGCTGGAGTTCTTTCGCCACATGAAGGCAGCCGGCAGCCTGCTGGCAATCGCCGTCTACCTCGAAGACGGGGGGCCGTGCATCGCGACGGGCATGTTCACCGTGCACGGCCGCGAGCTGCTGCTGTCGATGTGGACCCATCGCACCCGGTACCGCTGGTACCGGCCGACGGAGCTGATGACGTGGACGGTCATGCAAAAGGCGATGGCGCTGGGGTGCGACAACTTCGATTTGATGGGCCGCGGTGATTTCAAGGCCAAGTTCGGCGCGACCCCGGACGCGAGCAAGCGCCGTTGGGTGTGGAGCCGTTACGCCTGGCTCACCGCGGCGCGCGATCTGGCCGAGAAGGGCTACCGCTGGCAGCAAGGCATCCGCGGCCGCTTGGCCCGGCTGACGTCCACATCCCTGCCGCCCAGCCCGGTCGAAGCCGGCCAGGTGGAGGATGAGCAGCCTGCGCGGTCGCCCAGCCGCGTCCCCGTGGAGACCACCCATGCGTGACACGCGGCCGCTCGCATGCGTCATGGGTGATATGGACCTGCTTCGTCCGCTCGGGCTGGCGCGCATACCCTGCGTGGTCGTCGCGCCGCCCGGGGCCGCACCCTGCTTCTCGCGCTTCACGCGCGCCACGCTCCCGTGGGTGGACACATGGGATCATCCGGACGAGCAGGTGGACACGTTGGTCCGCTTCGCGTCCGCGCAGCCCGAGCCTCCGGTCCTGTTCTATCAGGAGGACCGGGAGCTGCTGCTGGTCTCCCGCTACCGCGAGCGCCTGCGCCCGGCGTTCCGGTTCGCCATCGGCGACGCGACGCTGGTGGAAGATCTGGTCGACAAGGGGCGGTTCCAGGCCCTCGCGTGGCGGCTGGACCTGCCCGTGCCCGTCGCGCGCCCGCTCGACCTCACCCGGCAGCCGCGCCCCGGGGACGTCGACGTGCCCTTTCCGATGGTGATCAAGCCGCTCACGCGCCGCACCGACCGCTGGACTCCGCTGGGCGGCCCGGGCAAGGCCCTGCGGGTCGAGAGCCTCGAGGTCCTGCAGCAGCTGTGGCCCCGCGTCGTGGTGGCGAACGTGCCCCTGCTGGCGCAGCAGCTGGTGCCCGGTCCGGAAACGGACGTCGAGAGCTACCACGTCTACGTGGACGAGTCGGGGGAGATCGTGGGCGAGTTCACCGGCCGAAAGATCCGGACCTGGCCCCTGGAGCTCGGCCACAGCACCGCGCTCGTGATCACCGACTCGCCCGAGGTGGCCGAGCTGGGCCGAGCGGTGGTGCGACGGCTGGAGCTGCGGGGGGTCGCGAAGCTCGACTTCAAACGCGGGCCCAAGGGCCGGCTCTACCTGCTGGAGATCAACCCCCGCTTCACCCTGTGGCATCATCCGGCGGCGCTGGCGGGCGTGAACGTGCCGGCGCTGGTGTACGGGGACCTTGCCGGCCTGCCCCGACCCGCCGCGCGACGCGCTCACCCGGGCGTGCGGTGGTGCAAGATCTGGCACGACGCCCCCGCCGCTCGCAGCGCGGGCATGCCGTTCCTCCGGTGGCTGCCTTGGGCGCTCCGGTGCGAAGCCAAGAGCGCCTTCAGCTGGGACGACCCACTTCCCCTGTTCGGCGCGGCCGCGTGGGCGGCGGCGCGACGGTTCGCCGCGTCGCTCCGCGCGCTGCTCCCGCCGGCCGCGCGCCCGGTCAAGGCCCGTCTGCCATGACGCCGATCCGCGTGCTCATGATCACCAGCGCCTGGCCCACTCCTGGGGCGCCCCGGACGACGCATTTCATCAAGCGCCAGGCGGACGCGCTGCGCGCGGCGGGCGTCGAGGTGGACGTGCTCCACTTCCAGGGCCAGCGGCCGGACCGGTATCTCCTCGCCTGGCTGCGCGCCCGCCCGCGGCTCGACGCGAGGCGCTACGATCTGGTCCATGCGCAGTTCGGCCAAAGCGGCCTGCTGGCGCTTCCCAAGCGCCTGCCGCTGGTGGTGACATTCCGAGGGAGCGACGTCTTGGGAATCGTGAGCGACGCGGACGGCCGCTACACCTGGAAGGGACGCGTGGTACAGTGGCTCTCCCGTCTGGTAGCCCGGCGGGCCGACGCCGTGATCGTCGTATCCGACCACATGAAGCGGTCCCTGCCCTCCTCGGTTTCCGCAGCCGTCATCCCTTCCGGTCTGGATCTGGAGCGGTTCCGGCCGCTGCCTCGCGACGACGCGCGGCGCGTTCTCGGCCTGCCGCTCGACCGGCGCTACGTGCTGTTCGTCGGCCGGCCCACGCAGGCTCGGAAACGGGGCGACCTGGCGCGCCGGGCCGTGGAGCTGCTCGATCGATCCTATCCGGCGGAGCTCATCACCGCGTGGGGAGTGCCCCACGGCGATATCCCGCTCTACATGAACGCCTGTGACGTGCTGCTCTGCACCTCGATGCAGGAAGGGTCCCCCAACGTGGTCAAAGAGGCCCTGGCGTGTGATACGCCGGTCGTCTCGGTCTCGGTGGGCGACGTGCCTACGCGGCTCGCGGGGATCGAGGGATGTGAGCTGTGTGCCGACGACCGACCGGAGACGATCGCAGCGGCGCTGGAGCGCGTGCTCCGCCGCGGCCAGCGGGTCCGGGGCCGCGAGACGGTCGCGACGCTGGACGAGGCACTCCTCACCCAGCAGGTGATCGCCATCTATCGCTCGGTGCTCCACCGCGGGCGGGGCGGCGCGCCCTCTCAGCCCGTGCCACCCCCACGCCCTCCGGGCGCCGCCCTCGCGGGGACGCCGTCGTGACCGCCACGCCTGCGTTCGTCTCCATCGTCGTCCCGTGCCGCAACGAGGAACGCTACCTCGGGGCCTGCCTCGACTCGATCCTGGCGGGCGACTATCCGCCGGATCGTCTCGAAGTGCTCGTGGTGGACGGCATGAGCGATGATCGGACGCGAGAGATCCTCGGCCGCTACACGGCGCGCCATCCCTTCATCCACCGGCTGGACAATCCGCAGCGGATCACGCCCGCCGCGCTCAACGTGGGGATCCGGGCCGCGCGGGGAGACGTCATCATGCGGATGGATGCGCACGTCCTGTACCCCTCGACCTACGTCTCCCAGCTCGTCGCGGCGCTCGAGGAGACCGGGGCCGATTGCGTGGGTGGGGTCATCGAGACCCTCCCCGCCGACGACTCCGCCACCGCGCGGGCCATCGCCCTTGGGATGTCTCACCCCCTCGGGGTCGGCAACTCGTATTTTCGCATCGGCTCGCGGGAGCGGCGCTGGGCCGACGCCGTGTCGTTCCCCTGCTACCGACGCGACGTGTTCGACCGTATCGGCCTGTACGACGAGGAGCTGGTCCGCAATCAAGACGACGAGTTCGATCTCCGCCTGATCAAGCACGGCGGGCGCGTCCTCCTGGTGCCGGAGGTGGTGGCGCGCTACTACGCCCGGCGCTCGCTGCGGCAGGTGGCCCGCATGTTCTACCAGTACGGCTACTTCAAGCCGTTGGTGGTCCGGAAGCTCGGTCGCGTCATGACCGTGCGGCCTCTCGTCCCCACCGCGCTGCTCGTGAGCCTGCTCGTGTCGGCTGTGACGGGGCTCTGGTGGACGCCGGCGGCCTGGGCGGGCGCCGCGATCTTGGGGTGCTACACAGCCGTGGTGCTGGGGGCCGCATTCGGGGGCGTGCGGCGGCTCGGCGTTCGGGCCGGCGCCGCGCTGACGACCGTGTTTCCGGTGATCCATTTCAGCTACGGCCTAGGTTTCCTGCACGGCATCGCCGTGCACATGCTCCGACTCACACGCCGGCGGCCGCACGCGGCCGCTATCTCGTTGTCCCGGTAGCCGAGGAGACTCCCGCTTGTCCACGCGCACACCGCGGATCGCGAGCTTCGGCTACCACGAGGTGACGGACGATCCCACGATGTCGGGCTTCCAGCGGCCGGCCGCTCTCCCGTTCAAGCACACGCCCCGTGCGTTTGCCGAGCACCTCGCGACTGTCGCCGCCGGACCGTTCGTCCCCGGCCTCATCGGGGATATCGACTTCACCCGCCCCGGCCGGCACGTCCTGCTCACCTTCGACGACGGGGGTAAGAGCGCCGTTTACGTCGCGGACCAGCTGTCCCGGCGGGGGTGGAGGGGGCACTTCTTCATCGTCACCAGCTTGATTGGCACCCGCACGTTCCTCGATGCGGCGGACATCCGGTACCTGCGTAGCAGCGGCCATGTCGTCGGCAGCCATTCGCACACCCACCCCGACATCTTTCGCGACGAGACGCCCCAGCGGATGATCGAGGAGTGGCGCACGAGCTGCGGGATCCTGGCCGACCTGCTGGGCGAGCCGTGCAGCATAGCCTCGGTGCCCGGCGGCGACATCTCGACCGCCGTGCTGCGCTCGGCGGCGCCCGCCGGCCTGCGCTACCTGTTCACGTCCGAGCCGTGGACGGCGCCCCGACAAATGAACGGCACCTGGATCCTCGGGCGCTTCGGCCCGAAGGTCGGTACGTCTCCGGCTCGTGTGGGCGCGCTCGTGCGGTTCCACGGCTGGCAGAGCGCCCTCCTCGAGCGTCGCCTGAAAGGGGTGGTGCGGCGCAGTCTTCCGGCCCTGTACCGCTTCTACGTCCGGCGCACTACCCAGGACTGGGTGCCTCAATGAGCGTCGCCGTCGAGGACTTCCAGGGGGCTCCAGCCGAGTGGGACGCTTTCGTGCGCGCCCAGCCGCAATGGACGCAGGTCCATCTGTTCGGATGGAAGACCGTCATGACACGTGCGCTGGGGCACGAGTGCCTATATCTCGCCGCACGCGACCCAGCCGGTCGCCTCGTGGGCGTGCTGCCGCTGGTACGAGTGCGGAGCCTGGCCTTCGGACACTACCTCGTGTCCATGCCGTTCCTGAACCAGGGCGGGCCGCTCGGCAGCGACGCGGCCGTGCAAGCGCTCGTCGCGCGGGCCATAGAGTTGGCCCAGCGAGACAAGGCCAAGCTGCTCGAGCTCCGCAGCCGCGGCCCGCTCCCTATCACCCTTCCGGTCAGTCATCGCAAGGTGGGCGTCGTGCTCGACTTGGTCCCGGGCGCGCCGGAGGCCGTGTGGCAGGAGATCAGCCCCAGGCTCAAGGGCTACGTGCGGCGTACGAAAAAAGGCGGCGTGACCGTGCGGTTCGGGCCAGATCAGATCGGCGCCTTCTTCCAGGTGTTCTCGCGGCACATGCATGAGCTCGGAACACCCACGCATCACCGCCGGCTGTTCGAAACGATCGCGGAAGTGTTCCCCGAGGATACGTGGTTCGGCTGCGCCTACTACGAGGGACGGCCCGTCGCGTGCGGGTGCGCCCTACGGTGGGCGGGCGAGGTGGAGGTCACGTGGGCGTCGGCCATCGCCAGCGCCCCGGACCTGCGGCCGAACGTGCTGCTGTACTGGGCGTTCATGGAGCGGGCGGCCACGGAAGGGCTGCGCACCTTCAACTTCGGCCGCTCGACTCCGGGCTCCGGCCCCCACGAATTCAAGCGCCGCTGGGGATCCCGCGATGAGCCATTGTGGTGGTACGACCTGTCTGCCAACGGGGCAACCACGCCCTCCCCTCAGGATCCGGCCTTGGCTTGGGGCCCCCGGCTGTGGAAGCGGTTGCCGCTTGCGCTGGCGACGGCTTTAGGCCCACGCATCGTCCGCTGTCTCCCCTAAGACATCCTGCCGTCACACAGCCGATGCTAAAGTGTTGGCGATCTGTGGCAATCCCCGACATCCGGCCCGACCCATGCCTGGAGCTGGCACATAAGTCATTTAGTGACATTATGTTGACACACATCACGAGAACCCCGGCCCGGCACGAGACCTGATATGGAGGGCAGTACCGCAGGTGTCTCGAACCCTGAACCGATGGTGCAATGACCTCCGCACGGCTCGAACTGGAGCAACTCGTCTATAGCGTCGCGTGGCCGGTGCGGGCGCTCGCCGCCGTGACTCACACTCTGGACCCGCTGCTGCGGAGCTCTATGGCGCGGCGGGTGGCGAAAGCCGGAGTCGACTTCTTCTGTGCGGTGGGGGCTGTGGTGGCCGCGGTGGCCGTGGGCGAGGGCGTGAACCGCTTCGGCCCGGGCAACACCGCGACCCTCGCCGGAATAGTCGGGCTGCTGGTGGTCGCCGCCGACACGCTGTGCGGCAGCTATCGCACGATCTGGCGCTATACGAGTCTCAAGGAGGTTATGGCGGTCGGGTTCTCGAGCCTGGTGGTGCTCGGAGTGCTGCTCGCCGGACAATCCCTGGGCTTTCTCGACCTGTCCGGCGCGACCAACCTGCTGATCGCGCTGCTGCTGCTGTTTCTGTGCGTCGGCGCGCGCGCTCTGCGCCGCTGGTCGGTGGCCGATGCCAAGCGGCGGGAGCGCCTGGCGCCGGGTGGCCTGGTCCCCTCGCGCCGGGTCCTCATCGCCGGGGCCGGGGAGCACGGCCTCTCGATCGGGCGTGAGCTGCTGGTGAGTGCGGCGGCCGGTGTGGAGCTCGTGGGGTTCCTGGATGACGATCCGGCGAAGCTCGGCGCCGCGCTGAACGGTGTTCCCGTCCTCGGACGGCTGCAGGACGCCCTCGCGCTGGCGGAACGGCACCACGTGAGCGAGGTGATCGTCGCCATGCCCTCGGCCCGACCCGACGCGGTCCGCACGTTTGGCCTACAGCTCGAGGGCGCGGGTGTGCGGGTTCGCGCCGTGCGCGGCATCGAGCGGTTCGTGCTGGGCGGCGACCTCCATCGCCCGGGATCCGCGACGCTGCGCGACTTGCTCGACGCCGGGTCGCCCGTTCTCAAACACCAGGGCGCCGCCGACGGCGCGGGTCGCGTGCTGGTCACCGGCGGTGCCGGGTTCATCGGCTCACACCTGACGCGCATGCTGCTGGAGCGCGGGTACCACGTTCGAGTGCTGGACCGCTTTGATTACGGCCGCGCCGGCGTCGAAGGGTTGCACCACCCCCGCCTCGAAGTCATCCAGGGAGACATCTGCAGCAGTCGAGACGTGAGCCGAGCGCTGCGCGACGTGCACGGTGTCCTGGCCCTCGCCGCGATCGTCGGTGACCCCGCGTGCAACCTCGATCCCGAGGAGACCATCAATCTCAATTACACCGCGACCAAAGTGCTCATCGAGGCGTGCAACTTTTACGGCGTGCGCCGCCTCGTGTTCGCCTCGAGCTGCAGCGTGTACGGTGCCAGCAACCTCGACCTCTTGACCGAGCGGTCGCGGCTGAACCCGGTGTCGTTGTACGCGAGGACTCGGGTCTTGAGCGAGAACCTCCTGTTCGACCGCGCGGGCGACGTCGAGCCCGTAGTGCTGCGGTTGTCCACGGTGTTCGGCCTCTCGCCGCGCATGCGCTTCGATCTCGTGGTGAACACCCTCACGGTGCGCGGCGTGGTGGAGGGTCGAATCCCGATCCAGGGCGGCAACCAGTGGCGACCCAACGTTCATTGCCGGGACGCGGCGCGCGCGTTCATCGCCGCGCTGGTGGCACCGGCCGAGCGGGTCGCCGGTGAAGTGTTCAACGTGGGCGGCGACGCCCTGAACCACCGCATCGCGGACCTCGGGGAAATGGTCGCGGGCATCATCCCCGGCGTCGAAGTCATCCGCCAGCCGGATGTGGCCGATCCTCGTGACTATCGCGTCTCGTTCGAGAAGATCCGCACGGTCCTGGGGTTTGAGCCGGAATTCACCGTGGCCGAGGGAATCCGCGAGGTCGCGGCCGCGGTGCAGAGTCAGCCGGCGCTCCGCAGCTACCAGGATCCGGCGTTCCACAATGTGCACGCGCTGCGCCAGACCTTTGCGACGCCGCGGCGGCGGCGGGGGGATGTGGCGCCGCACGCCAGCCTCGCCCGGGCGTGAGCGGATTCGCTGCACGGCGCACCGGGCGGCCCCCCGCGACCGAGACGGTTCGAACAGGGTGACGCCGGTGCACGCCCGCAGGCTGGCATACCTGGCCGGCACCATTGCCCTAGGCTGCGGCGGGGCCGCGCCGATCCCGCTGGTCCCGCCCCGCGGCTACTATACGGCGCCTTCCGGCTCGACCAACGGGGACGGGACCTTGAGCAGCCCGTGGAGCCTGTCGACCGCGTTGCTCGGGGGGAACGGAGCCGTTCGCCCGGGCGACACCATCTGGTTGCGCGGCGGCACCTACAGCGGCGAGTTCACGAGCACCCTCACCGGCAGCGGTCGCAGCCCGATTATCGTCCGAGGCCTCTCCGGCGAGCGGGCCACGATCGACGGCCGGCTGAACGTGTTCGGCGCCGACGCCGTGTACTGGGGGCTGGAGCTGATGCAGTCGGACCCGGTCGCGACCGGGGAGGACGCCCTGGATGCCACGGGACCGAGCAAGCAGTTCATCAACCTGGTGATTCACGACGCCGGGAAGCAGGGCTTCAGCTTCTACGACGCGGGGGGCGTGTCCGAGCTGTATGGGTCCATCATCTACAACAACGGGACTCATGAAGAGTTCGACCACGGGGTCTACGCGGTCAACGACGCCGGCACCAAGTATATTCGCGACAACATCATCTTCAACAATCTGGCGTACGGGATCCATGTCTTCGCGACACCCGACCACTCCGTGCTCGCAGACGTGCACGTCGAAGGGAATGTCTCCTTCAATAACGGCTCCATCTCCACCCACGGTATGGCGAAATCGAATCTGGTCATGGGGGGAGACCAGCCGACCAAGGGGATGCACGCGCTGGACAACCGCCTCTATTTTGCGGCCGGTGCGACCGGATCGAACGCGCGCTTCGGCGTGGCGGGGCAAGCCAACGAGGACGTGGAGCTGCGGAACAACTACGTGGTCGGCGGGGCCACCGCCCTGCAGCTCGAGAGCTGGCAGTCTGCCACCGTGCAGAACAACACCTGGCTCGGCGCCGAGGACATGGTATACCTGACCGCCGCCGCCGCCGCCGCCGCCCCGGCGTATACCTGGGGCGGCAACACGTGGTATCGCGACCCGGCCGCCTCCGCCTGGCGCTACGAGGCGACCCCCTACTCGTTCGACGCTTGGCGGACGGCCACCGGTCTGGGCGCGAGCGACCAGACGACGCAGGACGGCCCGACCGGGCAAGCGGTGTTCGTGCAGGCGAACCAGTACGAGCCGGGGCGCGCCCACATCATCGTATACAACTGGAGCGGGGAGGCGACGACCCTCGTGAACGTGTCGGGACTCCTGCACACCGGGGACCACTACGAGGTGCACAACGCCCAGGACTTCTTCGGGGTCCCCGTGACGACGGGTACCTACGACGGCAGCCCCATCGTCGTATCGATGGCCGGCGTCAATCCCCCGGTCCCGCTCGGCCGGAGCACGCCCACGCCGCCGAAGACGGCGCCGTTCTTCGACGTCTTCGTGCTCACCCGCACCCCGTAGCCCGACGATGAACTGCAAGGCCCTGTTCTACCCGGAAAGCCGTTTCGGTGGCTTCACCGACAGCGACGCCTACGTCGTCTTCTACGCCCGGGTCAACGCGCTCCTGACGCCCGACTCGGTGGTGCTGGATATCGGTTGCGGACGCGGCGCCTATGCGGACGACCCGGTGGCGTTCCGGCGGCAACTGCGGATTCTCAAGGGCAAAGGCCGCCGGGTCATCGGGATCGACGTCGACCCGGCGGCGGCGGCGCATCCATTCCTCGACGAGTTCCGCCGGCTCGAGCCGGCGAACGGCCGCTGGCCGGTGGACGACGCCTCCATCGACGTCGCCGTGAGCGTCAGCGTCCTGGAGCACGTGGAGGACCCGGAGCATTTCTTCGCCGAATGTCGCCGCGTCATCAAGCCGGGGGGCTACCTCTGCCTGCGGACCACGAACGTCCTGAGCTATTTCGGCGTCGTCGCGCGCCTGATCCCGAACCGCTACCATGCCGCGATCATTCGTCGCGTGTCCGAGAGTCCCCGCGACGAGGTGGACGTCTTCCCCACGCTGTACCGCTGCAACACCCTCTTCAAGGTGCGACGGTTGTTGCGCCGGTTCGGGTTCGAGCACTACGTGTACGGTTACCAATCGGAGCCCTCGAGTCTCTCGTTTTCGCGCTTCTTCTATTTCTGGGGCGTCATCCACCAACACATCGCGCCCACCATGCTGAAGCCCACCATCTTCGCCTTTGCGCGACGGGGACAGGCGGGGTAGACAGGGAGCACCCATGTGCGGCATTACGGGCTACTTTCGACCGGGCGGGCTGGACCCAAGCCGCGTAGACGCGACGCTCGCGGCGATGACGGACGTCATTCGTCACCGCGGGCCCGACGACAGTGGCACCTGGGTGGACGCTGGCGCGGGGATCGCGCTGGGGTTCCGCCGGCTCGCCATCCTCGACTTGACGCCCAACGGACACCAACCGATGGCGTCCGCCTGCGGACGCTATGTCCTGATCTTCAACGGCGAGATCTACAACTTTCGGGAGCTTCATAGCCAGCTGGTGGGCTTGGGTCATCGCTTCCGCGGGCACTCGGACACGGAAGTCATGCTGGCCGCGTTCAGCCAGTGGGGCGTGTTCGAGGCGGTCCAGCGCTTCAACGGGATGTTCGCATTCGCCCTCTGGGATCGGCACGATCGCGTGCTCCATTTCGCGCGCGACCGCGCGGGGGAAAAGCCCGTCTACTACGGGTGGATGGGCGATACCCTGCTGTTCGGATCCGAGCTCAAGGCGCTGCGGGCCCACGACCAGTTCACCGCCGCGCTCGATCACGATGCGCTGGCCGTGTTTCTCCGGTTGGGGTACGTACCCTGCCCCCATACCATCTACCGAGGCATCTGGAAGCTGCCGCCCGGCACGCTCCTGAGCCTCCGGAGCGACCACGGCCACGAGCTACCGGCTCCAGTGCCCTATTGGTCCGCGCGTCAGGCCGTCGAACAGGGGTGCGCCGATCCCTTCCGCGGGTCGCCGGACGAAGCCCTGGAGCAGTTCGACACGCTGCTCCGGGACGCCGTCAAGATCCGCATGGAGGCGGACGTGCCCCTCGGCGCGTTTCTCTCGGGGGGCATCGACTCGTCCACCGTGGTCGCGCTGATGCAGGCGCAGAGCGATCGCCCGGTTCGCACCTTCACGATCGGCTTCCTCGAGGCCGGCTACAACGAGGCCCAGCACGCGCGGGCGGTCGCACGGCACCTCGGCACGGCGCACACGGAGCTGTACGTGACGCCGGTGGAAGCGCTCGCGGTGATTCCGCGCCTGCCCGCCTTGTACGACGAGCCATTCGCCGACCCGTCCATGATTCCGACGTTCCTCGTTTCCGAGCTGGCACGGCAGCACGTCACGGTGAGCCTGTCGGGCGACGGCGGAGACGAGCTCTTCGGCGGGTACGGGCGCTACCGGCTGGGACGCGCGCTGTGGCGCAGCTTCGGCTGGATCCCTCACCGGCTGCGCCGAGGCGCGGCTGCCCTAATCCGGCCGCGTGGGGCGCCGGGACGGCTCTCGAACGCCGTCGACGACGTGGCCCGGCGCTTCACCGGCTCACGCAGCCTGCGCGAGCGGATGCGGCAAGCGGCGGACGTGGTCTCCGCTCCATCGTCGACCGCCCTGTATCACTATCTCATGTCGTATTGGAAGCAACCGGCGACGGTGGCGCTCGGCGCCACCGAGCCGCCTATTGCCCACACCGACCCTCGCCGCTGGGCGCACGTGCCCGAGATGGCGCACCAGATGATGTATCTGGACCTCGTCACCTATCTCCCGGACGACATCCTGGTCAAGCTCGATCGCGCCAGCATGGGGGTCAGCCTCGAAGGTCGGGTCCCGCTGTTGGATCATCGCGTGATGGAGTTCGCCTGGCGCCTGCCCCTGGGGCTCAAGCTGCGAGACGGCGTGGGCAAGTGGCTGCTGCGTCGGTTGGTGCAGCAGTATCTGCCGCCGGCGTTGGCGGCGCGGCCCAAGATGGGGTTTGGCGTACCGATTTCCGCGTGGCTGCGCGGCCCACTGCGCCCCTGGGCGGAGGCCCTGCTCGACGAGCAGCGCCTCCGCCGGGAGGGGATTCTCGATGCCCGACCGATCCGGACCAAGTGGATGGAGCACGCCTCGGGCCGGACCCGCTGGGATTACGACCTCTGGGCGGTGCTCATGTTCCAGGCCTGGCTGGAGGCGAACCCCGGCAAACCCGCCCGCGCGACGTCCCAGCCTTCACGCGCTCACCGGGACTCGTACGCTCCGATATCATAACCCAGGCCCAGTGGCCGCAGCACGCCGTCCAGATCCTTGAGCACGCTGAGCACCGTGATGCCGGCATCGACGGCCGGACTACCGACCGCCAGATGGAAGTCGAAGCCCGCGGCGTTCACGAACTTGGGATCGGTGTTCTCGATATTACCGACCGAGGTCAACCCCGAGACGCTGGGCCAGGAGACCGCGTTCGTCGACAGATTGTTCGCGACCAGCGCGCCGGACCAGGTGCCGCCGTCGGCCGCATCGAACCAGATCCCCGTCGTATTCGGCTGGTAGAACACGTTGTTCTCGATCACCAGGTTGTTCGTAACCCCCGCGATGACGATCTGGCCCTGTTTGTCGGGGTTCGGGACGGCAAAGGTGTTGTTGACGATGTAGAGCCCCCGGGCGGTCGCGCCAGGACCGCTGTACCGGTGATAGGACCAGCCGTGGATGTTCCGGTACATCAGGTTGTTCCGGACGATGATACTGTCCCCCACGCCGTGATAGATGCCGTGGTCGTGGTTCTGCCAGTTCGTGGTGCTCGGCTGGCAGCCCTGCTCCCCGGGTGAGAGGCGACCGATGTCGTGAATGACGTTCTCTTCGATCACCATGTTGCTGGCGTAGGCGTCGATCCCCGCCCGCCCGCCGGTATCATCCGTGCAGATTCTGCCGATGTCGTGGATGTGGTTCCGCGCCAACCGGACGTCGTGGCTCGCGGCAACGAGCTCGTTGCCGTTGTAGGCGTCCATCCCGGAGCGACTCATCCCCCGGATCTCGAAGCCCTCGACGGCGATGTAGTTCCCTGAGACGCTGACGCCCGCCGACGAGCTGTTGTTCTGCCCGTCGATGATCGCGCCCCAGCGATGGACCGCGCGGAACACGATCCAGTTCGTCGCCGTACCGCTCCGGTTGATGCCAAGGACGGTCGCGCCGCCGGTGTAGACGCCGTCATTCACCAGCACGCCATCGCCCGGGCTCACCACGTTGGCGGCCTGCTGGAGGGTACGGAATGGCTGGCCACTGGTGCCCGGGTTGGCATCGTTGCCTGCGGCTGCATCGACATAGTAGCAGCTGCCGGAGCCGGTGGACCCGCAGCTGGACACGGGCGGCGCCGTGGTAACCGTGACGTTGGCCGTTCCGGACTTCCCGCCGGTAGCGGCCGTGATCGTCGCCGAGCCGACCGCGCCCCCCGTCACGAGGCCAGCCGACGTCACGGCGGCAATCAGCGTGTTGGAGCTGGACCAGGTCATCGTCCGACCTGTTAAGGTATTCCCGGCGCTGTCCTTGGCAACTGCGGTCAGCGGCACCGTGCCGCCGACCCCGACGCTCGTCGACGCCGGGCTCACCGCCACCGACGCGATGGGGACGATCGCCACTGTAATCGCGGATGTCCCGCTCTTTCCTCCGGTCGCCGCAGTGATCGTCGCGGCGCCGGCGGTTCTCGCTGTGACGAGCCCGCTGGTGCTCACCGTCGCGACCGCAGTGTTGTCGCTTGACCACGTGACGGTCTGGCCCGTCAGCGGATTGCCCGCCGAGTCCTTCGGCGTCGCGGTCAGCTGCAGCGTCTGCCCGACGTACAGGCTCCCGGACGCGGGGCTGACCGTCACCGAGGCGATGGTGACGTTCGCCACCGTAATCGCAGATGTGCCGCTCTTTCCTCCGCTTGTCGCCGTGATCGTCGCCGAGCCGGCACCTGTGCCCGTCGCGAGGCCGCTCGCAGCGTTGACCCCCGCGACCGCGCTGTTGCTGCTCGACCAGGTGACCGCGCGGCCGGTCAGCGGATTCCCCGCCGAGTCCTTGGGCGTCGCCGTCAGCTGCAGCGTCTGTCCGACGTACAAGTTCCCGGACGCCGGGCTGACCGTCACCGTCGCCACTGGGACGTTCGTCACCGTGATGCTCGAAGAGGCACTCTTCCCCTCACTCGACGCCGTGACCGTCGTCGAACCCACGGCCACCCCGGTGACCAGCCCGCTCCCGTCCACCGTCGCGATACCCGTGTTGCCGCTGGACCAGGTCACCGTTCTTCCATTCAGCACGGCGCCGGTCGAGTCCAGCGTCGTCGCCGTGAGCTGCGCCGTCTGCGTCGGCAGCACACTGGCGGACGCCGGACTGACGCTCACCGAGGCCACGGGCGGGAGGGTAACGGTGACCGTCGCGGTATCCGACACGGCGCCGCCCTGACCCCGAGCGATGATCTTCACTTTGCCCGTGTCGGAGCCGGCCTTGTACTTACCGTAGTGGCGCCCGCCTCTCGTGCTCGTATCCGTGATGGCGCCGCTCGTCACACTCCAGTTCACGGACGCAATGGCCGTATCACCGGTGCTCGTGAGCGCGACGGCCATGAAATCGGCCGCCTGGCCCGTCCGGATCATCATCGTCTTGGGGTAGACTACCAGCTGCGAAACCGTGCCGCTTCCTGTATCGGTGAGCCGGACCGGCATCTCGCACGCGAACACCACCGCTGCCGCGAGGAGCGCCGGCGAGAACGCCACGATGCGGTCTCTCATCAGTGCCAGACGGCACGACAACTTGTGCTTGAAGGTCATAAAATCCATTCCTCGATTCGGGTCCGCCTCACGGCGTGAAGAATTCGCTCATGTCAGGCGCGTTCGCCGCCGCGCCCGGGAACACGTTGATGCCGAGGCCTTTGAGGATCAGCCGGAGCGTGCTCTGGTGTTGGTACAGCGTGGTGGACTGGTAGCCGAGCTTCGACTTCGGGCTGACGGCCACCCACACGATCCGCCCGCCACCGTTGGTGTTGTCGCTGCCCGCTTCGTCGAACACGATGATGAGCAGCCCGTCCTGCTGGAACGTCGCGCTCTTGATCAACGGGTCGATGTTGTTCTTGAGCCAGGTATCGGCGGTCGAGAGCCCGCAGTCGTGCGCATCGTTGCACAGATTCGGCACGATGTTCGAGAAATGGGGGAGCGTGCCGTTCGCCAGATCCGTCGCGAACTGCGTGAACGGTACGTTGTTACACGCCTGCAGCGGGTCGTTCGCCACGTCCGAGAGCAGCGGAAAGACGTTGTGCTTCCGGGCGTAGTTCCCAGTATCGCCGCCGAGGTAGCACGCGTTCGGAATATCCTCGGCGTAGGACTTCCACGTTTTCCCGGCCGCGAGCAAGCTGCGCACGATGTTCGGGACGTTCTGCACCGTCGAGAAGTTGTCGTCGTTCGTGATGATCTGGCCCGTGGCCAGCATGAAGTAGTTGCCGATCGACGGGTGCGTGTTCGCGTAGTACTGCGTCGCCAGCCCGTACTGCTGCGCCAACCCGTTGAGGTACGGCATCGACGAGCTGCCGATGACGCTCGAGTAATCGGTGTTCTCCTCGGTGACGACGAACACGTGCCCGAACTGGGAACCGCCACTGGAGGCCGTCACGGTGATGGACGAGCTGCCGCTCTTGCCCTCGCTCGTCGCGGTGATCGTCACGGGGCCGCCCGCGGCGACCCCGCTCACGAGCCCGCTGCCGTTCACGCCGGCGATCGTGTTATTGCTCGACTGCCAGGTGACCACCCGACCGGTCAGCGGATTGCCATTAGCGTCCTTCGGGGTCGCAGTGAGCTGCAGCGTAGCGCCCACGGCCACGCTCGCCGAGGCCGGGGCGACTGTCACCGACGCGACCGGCACCGGCGTGACCGTGAGGGCCGACGTCCCGCTCTTGCCCTCGCTCGTGGCCGTGATCGTCGCCGAGCCCGCCACCTTCGCGGTCACGAGCCCGCTGCTCGAGACCGTGGCGACGGACGTGTTGTTCGAAGACCACGTCACCGTGCGGCCAGTCAGGATGTTGCCGTTGGCATCCTTGAGCGTCGCGGTGAGCTGTTGCGTCTGGCCCGCCTGCACGCTCGCCGACGCCGGGGTGACTGTGACGGAGGCGACCGGGGCACCCGCCACCGTGACGCTCGCCGTGCCGCTCTTGCCCTCGCTCGTGGCGGTGATGGTCACCGACCCGGCCGCCACGCCCGTGACTAGCCCACTGCCATTGACCGTGCCGATAGTGTTGTCGCTCGACGACCAGCTGATCGCGCGGCCGGTCAGCGGATTGCCGTTGGCGTCCTTCGGCGTGGCGGTGAGCTGCACCGTCCCGGTGATCGCGATGTTCGCCGTGCTCGGCGCCACCGTGACCGAGGCCACCGGCGCGAGAGTGACGTTGACGGCCGCGGTCCCGCTCTGGCCTTCACTCGTCGCCGTGATGGTCACCGGTCCACCGGGCCCGACACCCGTGACGAGCCCGCTGCCGCTCACCGTGGCGATCGTGTTGTCACTCGACGACCAGGTGATCGTCCGGCCGGTCAAGGGATTGCCGTTGGCGTCCTTGGGCGTGGCCGTGAGCTGCGCCGTCTGCCCCACTGTCAGGCTCGCCGTGGCCGGGCTGACCGTCACCGATGCCACGGGCACTGTGGGAACGATCTTCGCGAGATTGCCTTGCACCACCCAGCCGCTCGTGCCCGACGCAAACAGGACGTGGTAGCGGATTGCGCCGTCGCCCCCGGCGGTCGTGTTCAGCACCGGCCCGGAATCGACCACGCCCCGCGCCCCCGCCGGCTGCGTCCCGATGACGCTCGGCGGCGTTCCGGTCACCGGGTCCGCGGGCGGTTGTGAGGTGTTCCGTACCCACGTAGAAACCGTCGTCTGCACGCTGTCGCCGATGGCGAATTGACCGGTCGGCGCAGTCACCGTTACACTCGCGGTCCCGCTCTTTCCCTCGCTCGTGGCCGTGATCGTCGCGGACCCGGCACCGGCGGCCGTCACCAACCCGGTGCCGCTGACCGTCGCGACCGAGCCGTTGTCGGTCGACCAGGTCACTGCCCGGCCGGTCAACGGATTACCATTGGCGTCCTTGGGCGTGGCCGTGAGCAGCGCCGTCTGCCCCACGCTTAGGCTCGCCGTCGCGGGGCTCACCGCCACCGATGCGACCGGGACGGTCGAGACCGTGATGGCCGACGCTCCGCTCTGACCTTCGCTCGTCGCGGTGATCGTCGCCGACCCGACAGCGTTCGCCGTCACCAAACCGCTGGCGCTCACCGTAGCGATGGTCGTGTTGTCGCTCGACCACGTCACCACCCGGCCGCCCAGCGGATTGCCGTTCGCGTCCTTCGGCGTCGCGGTGAGCTGCACCGTCTGGCCGGTGAGCACGCTCGCCGCCGCCGGCGTCAGGCTCACTGAGGCGACCGGTGCCGGGGGACACGCCACCGTGATCGTGGCGGTATCGGTGAAGTCCCCGGGATGGCTCCTCGCCACCAGCTTGGAGGGGCCGCAGCCGCCGTTGTGGTAATGGCCGTAATGCCGCTTGCCGCTCGTGCTCGTGTCGACGGTCCCTACGGTCGCGCTCCAAGTCACGCTGATGTCCGCGGTATCCCCCGTGGCGGTCAAGCCTACGGCGAGGAAGTCCTGGACCTGGTTTTCTTGAAGCGTGACGACTTTAGGAGAGACGACGAGTTGTGCGACTGACGAATTCGGCTCGGTGACGCTGACGGGCTTTTCGCAGCTCGCGACCCACAGCAACGCGAGCCCAGCGACAGCCACGACAACGCCGCGGTCTCTGAGCAGGGCCAGACGGTGCGCCAGCTTGTGCTTGAACGTCATCACACGCCCTCGACGGGTCTAAAGGCGAACCGGGCCGCCAACGTCGACCCGTGGTCGATCGCTGGCGGCCCGGCGAGCATGGCGGAGGTCCGCGTTAGCCCCGTAGCTCTGCGTCACCGCCTTTCGGCGGTTTTGCTCTGAGCAGCGTGGTTTACGCCCTCAACCTAGGCGGCCCCGGGGGATTCAGACCGTGACGCAGGTCATAATCCCCGCGGCAACAAGTGGTGGGATGTATCTCTTTGAAACCGGGAGAGTTGACCCGGTTGCGGACGATCGCTTCATGACCCGATTTGGACGCTGACTCCTTCGCGCCGGAGCTTGCCCAACAGCCAGGCCTCGACCCGCGCCGTCACCTCCACTACCCCGTCCACTTGGGACTCGTGCAGCACTTCCGAGTCGCGGTGCAAAGCGGCCAGCAGCTTGCCGTCCTCGACGGGGACGTGGATGCGGGCCACTGGTCGGAGGGCTTGGGCGGAGGCACGGAGTACGCTCCGCAACCCTTCCACGCCGAGCGCGGGATGCGGGGCGCGGGATGCGGAGCGCGCCGACGTGAGCAGGGCATGCGGGTAACGTTCCCGAACGCCAGCGAGGAACGCTTCGGGGTCGCCGATCAAGTCGGCCTTGTTGAAGACGTACACGACTCGCTTACGATCGCGTCCCGCGCTGCCCGCCTCCTCCCTCCCACTCCCGGGCGTGTACAATCCCATCTCCTCGAGCACCGTCTCCACCACGTTCACCTGTTGCTCCCAACCGGAATGGGAAGCATCGACCACGTGGAGCAGCAGATCCGCGGCGCGCGCCTCTTCGAGCGTGGCGCGGAACGAAGCGACCAGATGGTGCGGCAGCTTGCGGATGAAGCCGACGGTGTCGGCGACGCGGAACCGGTACCCGCCGCCGACGTCGAGCTCGCGGGTGAGCGTATCGAGCGTCGCGAACAAGCGATCCTCGACGAACACGTCGGCACCCGAGAGCGCGCGCAGGATGCTCGACTTCCCGGCGTTGGTGTAGCCCACCAGCGCGGCGCTGGGAAGGTCACGGCGGCCCTGGCGCTGGTTCGCGCGGTGGTCGGCCACGCCTTCGAGCCGGCGCTTTAAGACCGAGATCTTGCGGCGGATGACCCGGCGGTCGGTCTCGAGCTGGGTTTCGCCGGGACCGCGCAACCCGATGCCACCGCGGATCCTCGACAGGTGGGTCCACATGCGCGTGAGCCGCGGCAACAAGTACTCGAGCTGCGCCAGCTCCACCTGCATCTTCGCCTCCGCCGAGCGCGCGCGCGTGGCAAAGATGTCGAGGATCAGCTCGGTCCGGTCCATCACGCGCACCGCCAGCGCCTTCTCCAGATTCGTCCCCTGCACCGGCGAGAGGGGCTCGTCGAACAGCACCAGCGTCGAGCGGGTATCCTGCAGGACGGCCTTGAGCTCCTCGACCTTCCCCTGACCCAGGTAGAAGGTGGGCGTCGGTGCCTCGACGCGCTGATGCGTCTTCCCCACCACCTCGGCCCCGGCGGTGTCGGCGAGCCGACGCAGCTCGTCGAGATGGTCTTCCACCTGGGTCGCGTCGGCGGAGCCCTTGCGTGGGGCACCGACCAGGAACGCCTTCTCCACCGGCGGCTGGATCTCAATTAGTTGCCGAATACGCTGAGGCCTCCCCTCATTTGAGCAGTTTCATCAGCGGCACGTTCCCCTTCCCGGTGAGCGCCATGGACTTCTCCCCGAGCGGAGTGTCGAGCAACACGCGTCCGGTGATGCCGTAGCCTACCGCCCGGCGCGTCAGCAGCGCCTTGGCCCCAGCACCCACCCCGGTCCATTCGAACCGCACCGGCACCACCACCCGGCTGTGGTTCGTGGGCGACAGGTCGAGAGGCCGGTCGAGCAGCGCGTCGCCGAAGTGCGTGCCCTCGAGATCGACGCCCACTTCCATGCGGGTCGAGCGGATGCGATAGTCGTTCGGGTTGTAGACGTCGAACACTAGGTCGAACGTCCCGCCCGTCAAGCCGATCCCGGTCACCGCGATCTCTTGCAGCGAGATGTCGGGCTCAGTGAACGCCAGTCGGCCGAGGGTCGCGCAGGCGGCCAGGAGCAAAAGGGCGGACAGGCGCACGACTCTCATCCGTCCGCCTGACCGCGTGGCCGGGTGGCCGCCTTCTTGAGGTCCGCCCACCATTCCATCCGTTTCTTGATGTCCTTTTCGAATCCGAACTCCGTGGGCTCGTACCAGCTCGCCCCCCGCAACGCCTCCGGCAAATAGTCCTGCGGGACGTAAGCGTGCTCGTACGCGTGCGCGTACTTGTACCCCGCGCCGTACCCAAGCTCCTCCATGAGCTTGGTCGGGGCATTGCGAATATGCAGCGGCACGGCTTCGGCCGGATGCTCCGCCGCGGCGTCCATCGCTTGGCCGAATGCCGCGTACACGCGGTTCGACTTCGGCGCGGTCGCGAGGTACACCACGGCCTCGGCGAGCGCCAGCTCACCCTCCGGCGACCCCAGGAAGTGGTAGGCGTCTTTCGCGGCGAGCGCGAGCGCCAGGGCCCGCGGGTCCGCGAGCCCCACATCCTCGGCGGCGATGCGGACCAGGCGGCGCGCGATGTACAGCGGGTCCTCGCCGCCCGCGAGCATACGGGCCAGCCAGTAGAGCGAGCCCTCCACGTCCGACCCACGCACGGCCTTGTGCAGGGCGGAGATCAGGTTGAAGTGCTGCTCACCGGATTTGTCGTAGCTCGGCAGCGGGCGCTCCAGCACGGTGACGACCTCAGCCCGCCCGAGGGGGAGCGGGGAACGGGGAGCGGTCCCCACACGTTGCAGGACCGCCTCCAACGCGTTAAGGGCTCGGCGAGCATCACCCTGCGCATACACGACGAGAGCGTCTCTCGCCTCATCGGAGAGTACCGCTCCCCGCTCCCCGCTCCCGGTCTTGTCGAGCGCCCGCTCGATCACCAATCGGATGTGCTCGTCTTTCAACGGCTCGAACACGAACACCCGACAGCGGGAGAGCAGCGGGGCCGTCAGCTCGAAGCTCGGGTTCTCGGTCGTGGCTCCGATCAGCGTGATGATCCCATTCTCAACCCACGGCAGGAACGCGTCCTGCTGTGCCCGGTTGAAGCGATGGATCTCGTCGCAGAAGAGAATCGTACCGCGGCCTTCGTACTTGAGGCGCTCTTCCGCCTCCTTGATGATCTCGCGTACCCGCCCCACGCCTTCGGTCACCGCGGAAAACGGCTCGAAGTGGCGGTCGGTGTAATTGGCGACGAGGCGGGCGAGTGTGGTCTTGCCGGAGCCGGGCGGCCCCCAGAAAATGCACGATCCCACGTCGCCGCGGCGGATCAGCTCGCCCAGAGGCTTGTCGGGCCCGAGGAGGTGCTCCTGACCGAGGAACTCCTCGAGTGTGGTGGGACGCATCCGGGCCGCGAGCGGCTCCGCGGAGCG
>DASQAM010000282.1:0-23278 GCA_035635735.1 Gemmatimonadales bacterium
GTGGTTCATGGACAAGAGTGCGGGGATCCTGCGGTGGTGGCTGGACGGGCAGCTGATCGGGGACTACTCGGGGGTGCCGTATCCGAGCGCGGCGTTCAGCGAGTTCAAGATCTCATCCACGTGGGGTGGCATCGGGGACACGAAGCAGGAAACCGACTACTACTGGTTCGATCACGCCCGCGTGAGCGGCCGCTAGAATAGCGGGCGTGAGTCAGCAGGGGCGCGCCGGTCCCGATCTGTCATGGGGCCGGCGCGTCGCCCCTTCAGATGGTCGCTACGCGCCGCGATGCTGGTGGCGTTGCGTGCGAATCCAAGGCTTGTCGCCGACCATGCGGAGCGCGCGCACGGCGGCGCCGAGGCGCCACGCCGTGTAAACGGGAAGGAACGCGAACGCCGTAATGGTTCGCCAGGGATCCGGTTGCACGACCAAGGCGGCGATAGTGTAGACGATGGGCCGGATGAGCGAGGCGCAGAGGACCCAGGCCAGGATCGGGGCACCGGGAACTCCGCCACTCACCGCGAGCGCCGTCAGCAGCAACGCGATGCCGAGATGCAAGGCCGGGCCCGGCGTGCTCAACTCCGCGACCGCATCGAGTTTTTGGCGGAGGGTCACGTCTCCGCTCCTAAGCAGCCGCGGCCCGACGTGCGCGAGCACCGTCAGCCTGCCCGCGGTCCAGCGCTCCCGCTGCGACGAGCTCTGGTGCAGAGACTGCGCCTCTTGGGCGTACAAACGGGCACTCGGCGCACCTACGATCGGCACGCCTCGCTCGGTGAGGAGGGCATACATCTCCCAATCCTCGCAAATCGAGAACGCCTGCCATCCGTGGCGCGCCAGGACCTGGGTTCCAATGGCCATCCCGTTGCCGACCAGGGGGACATTGAGCCCAGACCGTTGCTTGAGCCGGTATGCGAACCGATGCGTTGCCGTCGCGAGCACCGCGGCCATTCGGGTGATCGGACTCTCGGTGGGATTGCTCAGATCGAAGAACCCCTGGACGGCCCGCTCCGCGAGCGGCCCTGCCTTCGCGAGCTCGACGGCAAATTCGGCATCTACCATCGTGTCTGCATCAACGATGACGACCGCATCGTAGTCGCCCAGGGGTAGTTGCTCCATCGCCCAGGCAATCGCCCGAGGTTTCCCCGGGTGGGCCGGAACGTGCCGTTCGAGGCATCGGACCCCCGCGGTTCTGGCGATGATGGCAGTCCGATCGGCGCAATTATCAGCGATCACGACGACGCTGAACCGCTCGGGTGGGTAGCGCAGGTTCCTCACGGACCGCACGCAGGCCTCGATGAGTAATTCCTCGTTGTGCGCCGGCACCAGGAACAGGAGCCGAGGCTGCTCGCCGAGGGAGGTGCTCCGGCCTCGCGCTGGGTAGCCGAGCAGGACGCGCCCCAGATTGATCAGGTCAGACGCGGTCGGTAGCAGCAGAATGGCGGCCGCGAGGCCGAGCAGCAGGCTCAGCGCGATCACGCGCGCCTCGGCACCGGCCTCGCGACCGGGTGGGGCAGGCCGCGGACGACTTTGCCGAGGCCCACCGCGAGCGCGAGCAACACGTAAAGGAGATCCCGATACGCGAGCGACAGGAAGAAGCCGCCCACCATGAAGGCGATCAGGGTGGCGGCGAGCGCCTGCGCAAGCTGCGCCGGCGGTGAGCTCCGCTCCCCGGGGTGCGGGGGCGGGCCGACGCGCTGGACCGCGCGCAACGTGCGGAACGCGCTCGCCAGCATGTACAGGAAGAGGATCAAACCAGGTACGCCGAGCTCTGCACCGACCTGGACATAGCTATTGTGCGACACCGACCACTTCACGCCGCGCGTGACCGACGCCCGGGCGACCGGCGAGATGGTGCCTTCGGCCGTCGGAAAATTTCCGGCCCCTACGCCGAACACGGGATGCTCCAACATGTACCCAATTCCGCGCTTCCAGACCTGAATCCGCCCCTCTTTGTCGGTCAGGTTATAGTCGTCCTTGGGCTTGACGATCGTCTTCATCTTGTCCCAGTACGTGTCCGACGCCGTGGCCCCGAAGACGAGCGAGACAAGGACGGCGGTCAAGATGCGCCAGCGGACGTGAATTGCGCGGTAGCGCAACAGGAGGAAGGTGCCCGTCGCCAGGAGCGCCAGCAGCCCACCCCGCGAGCCGGCCCAGACGAACGCCACGACGAGGCAAACGACCGCTGCAGCGCTCACCAGCCTCCGCCACACGGGCCGGGGCCGGACCATGAAGTAGACGCCGAGCGGCACGGCCATCACGGCCAGCGTCGCAAAATCGTTGGCGTCGTAATACTCGAGCATCCCCAGGCGCCACTGCGACCCTCCGACGCCGAAGCGGCTGAGCACGACGGCAGCGTAGATGCCGACGGCCATGAGGTAAATGAACGCGATGCGCTCGACGTCCTTGAACCCACGGATCGCGGCCACCACCAGTACGTACATGGCCGCAATCTTCCCGAACTCGTCGGTGAGCTCCATGAAGGCGCCGCCGGGCCAGAGCGCGCCGGGAATGGACAGGGCCATCCAGGCGGCGAGGGCCAGCACGCACCGCGTCGTGCGGTTCTGCAGCGCCAGACGGAATCGTCTCGTCGGCTTGCCGTCGGCGATGTAGAGACAGATGGCCAGTCCGGCAGACAGCAGGATGAGGTGCAGCGGCGCGAGGAACACGAATAACTGGTGTACGCGTCCCACAGCCGTGAGCACGTATACCGCAAGGCAGATCAGGAGCGGGTCCCACCGACGATCCGGCTCGGCGACCCGGGGCAGAGCCGCTACGCGCGCTGCCGAGGGTGCCTCGGCGAGGACGGCTGGGCGAATCACGGTTGCAGCTGAGGCTCGAACGCCGGTGCGGGCGACTCCGGGTGCGTGGCAGCCTGAAGCACCCGGGCGGACAGCGTCATGTCGTAGCACCGCGGCCGGAAAATCGACCAGACCGCCAGCCGGGACGGGAGGCGCAACGTGGCGAGCCCGAGGGCGACGCGTACCGCTGTGACCAACAGGGCGAACAGTGGGATGGGCAGCCAGACCATGCGACCGCGCCAGCCGCGGGAGCGGAACCGCTCGAGCAGCCGCCGGCGCGTGGGGATCGCGGGATCGATGAGGTTCACCATCGGGGGCGCTTCGTCAAAGCGCGCGGCACACCACGCCACGACCGCCGCGGCACGACCCACCTCGCACACGGCGAACGGCAAGCCCGGCCGGCCGAAGGCCAAATGCCAGGGTCCGAACAGCCGCCGGCCCACCAGGCCCGGTACCTCGAGGTTGGTCCAGTCGACCAGGGCCGCCGGACGGAGCACGCAGGCCCGGATCCCCAGTCTGGAGGCTTCAGCGGCGACGAGGCGCTCCGCCTCGGCCTTACCCCAGGAATAAGGCCCGAATTGGCGCGCGTCGGTGGTGGCGAGCGGGGTGTCCTCGTTCTGACGCTCCCAGGGCGTGCGGGGCGGGCGCAGCACCGACAGGCTGCTGACGTACACCAGGCGCTCGATGCCGGCGGCGCACATGCCCTCCAGCACGTGACGCGTTGCGTCGATGGTGTTGCGTTGATGGCCATCGTAGCCGCCCGATGTGTCCACTGCCGCGTGCACCACGACGGCGGCGCCGGCGAACGTCGCGGGCGGCACAGCACGGCCCAGGTCGAGCGCTCGCCACTCGTGCACGTTGGGATCCTCGGGGTCGGGAGAGCGCGTGACGCCACGGACGCGGAACCCGCGTCGCACGAGCTCGCGTGTGATCTCCTTGCCGAAGAAGCCGCGGGCGCCGGTGACCACGGCCAGGGGCGCGCCCGCGCTAGGCTCGTGCGGCGCCGGGCGCCGGGCGGCCGCGCGCTGCGCGGCACCCCGGACGTTCGCGGCCAGCTCCTCATAGACCGCCGTCACGCGCGCCAGATGGTTCGGCGACAGGGGCGACGGGTCGCCGCCGGCGACGCTCGCGTAGAAATCGCCGATCAGCTCCGCCAGCCCCGGATAGTTCCCGCCGCGCACAACGTGCCGGACCACGCCCATGGTCCCCCGAATCGCCGTCTGCCAGCCTTCCACCAGCTGGTTCGCCGCCTTTTCCAACGGCCCGGTGCCGGGATTCGCCGCGCCCACTACGCTCGTCCGGATGAAGTCCGCCGTCAGCGCCCCGCCTCCACCCGCAACAGTGAGGGTTGAAGCGACGGGGCGGTCGCGCAAACTCACCGACAGCCGCCCGTATACGTCCCCAGCCCGAAGCACGGCGTGCAGGTCGGCTGGGCCGGCGGCCAGCGCGGCGATGTCGACCGTCGCGGCGTCGTGCGTCACATGCTCGAGCGTCGCGAGCAGCGTGTAGAGCGGATGCGGCAGGATGTCGAGCAGCTGCGCCGCGAGGCTGCTCGGGCCCGCGCGCTCCGGGATCAACCCGACGGGACGGAAGGCGAAATGGCTGTCGACTCGCGCCACGACGTCGAGCGCGGGAAGGCGTCGCAGCAGGGCGACGTACGCCGGGTCACGTAGCTGCTGGTGTCCGGCGCAGACCAGCCGGCCGTGCTCCCGAGCGAGCGCGAGCAGCTCGCGGGCCTCGGCCGCGCCCTCGACGAACGGCTTTTCGACGTACACGTGCGCCCCCGCAAGCAGCGCCTGGCGGGCCGGGGCGAGGTGCATGCCCGCGGGCGTGCAGACGTGCACGACATCGGGGTTGGCGTCTCGCAGGAGGTCCGCGAGCGAGCCGAACGGAGCGGCTCCCGCCAGCTCGGCGAGCCCGCGCGCGGCCGCCTCCGAGGTATCGCACACCGCCGCGACGACATGAGGCGTGGGCACGCGTCGAAGGGCATGGACATGGAGCCGGGCCATCCGCCCGGCGCCGACGATCGCTACGCGGAGGGGGCGGCGAGAGTTGGGTGGTGTGGTCACGCTGACGGGTCATTGCAAGACCGGCGCCAGAGCAGAGTGGCGATACGCGGCCCACCGGTGTTGCGCGCGCGCGACATGAAGCGGGTCGACCTGCCGCACGGCGCGCGGGCACGGTTCTGTCAGGACAAATTCGCACACCCATGAGAATTCTCGTCACGGACGGAAACGAGCGGAGCGCGCTCGCGGCGACCCGCTCGTTGATCGCGGCCGGTCACGAGGTGCACGTCGCCTCCCGGCAGCGATGGTCGCTCGCGGGCGCGTCGCGCGCGGCACGTCGCTGCCGCCTGACGACGGATCCGTTGAGCGATCCCTTTGAGTACGCGCGCGAGGCGGGCGAGGTGATCCGCAGGCTCGCAGTCGACCTCGTGCTCCCGGTCACCGACCCCTCGGTCGAGGCGTTGCTCGAATACCGCGCCGTCCTTCCCCCGCGCGTCCTCCTGCCGCTTCCCGACCTGGCAGCCTACCGGCGCGCTTCGGACAAGGCCGAGACGCTGGAGCTGGCGCGCACGGCTGGGCTCGCGGTGCCGGAAACCGTCGTGCTCGCGAGCCGGGCCGCCAGCGTCGAGTTGCCTACGGAGGACTTCTTTCCGGCCTTCGTCAAGCCGCATCGCTCCGTGATCCGTGCGGACGGAGCGACCGCGCGACGCTGCAAGGTCGGAGCATCCTACGTGGCGGACGCTGCATCGTGTCGCGCCGTTCTGGCCGCGCTGCCCGATCGAGCGTTCCCCGTGCTGCTCCAGCGCCGGGTGCAGGGTCCGGGGGAGGGGCTGTTCGGGTTACGGTGGAACGGGCGGATGGTGGCGATGTTCGCCCACCGGCGGCTGCGGGAAAAACCAGTCGAAGGCGGCGTGAGCGTGTACCGCGAGAGTATCGCCCCACCGGCCGAGCTGGTCGCCGCGGGCACGAAGCTGCTCGCGCGGCTCGACTGGCAAGGGGTCGCGATGATCGAATGCAAGCGCGACCTCGCGACGGGGCGCTACGTGTTCATGGAGGTGAATGGACGGCTATGGGGCTCGTTGCAGCTCGCGATCGACGCCGGTGTGGACTTCCCGGCGCTCCTCGTGGGCTGTGCGGTCGGGTCCCCCCCCGTCCCGGTCGCGAGCTATCGGATCGGCGTGAGGAGCCGCTGGTTTTGGGGCGATGTCGACCATTTGTACTTGCGGCTGCGAGACGGCAAGGGTGCGGTGGAGAGAAAGGGGCGTCTGGCCGCGGTGCGCGACTTTCTGCGGTTCCGTCCCGGCCGCGACCGGGAAGAGATCTGGCGCTGGAGTGACCCGGCGCCCTTCGTGCTCGAGTCACTCACCCGGCTGGGCCTCGCGGGCTGAGCCCCCTCACCCTCTTCGTCGATCAGCCGCGGATTGCTTGCAAGAACCTCCAGAATTCCCGCACCCGGGCACGGTGTAGGCCGTACAGCACGACGCCGTAGGTAGCGGCCCCGGCGAGCCCTTGCGTGGCGAGTCGGAGACCCGCCGGCCAGTCTGCCGGGCTTGCCATACGGACGCCCAGTACGATCGCGGCCATGAGGAGGGTCGCGCCCGCCGCCGGCGAAAGGGCCCGCGCGTAGGCGCCCAGCGTTAGGCCGGTGACGCGAAGCACCAGACCGAGGAACATCGGCAAGACGCAGGTGGGATAGCCGATCACCCACGCGATGGCCACGCCCGCGGTGCCCCACCGCGTACCGACGTAGAACAGGATAGGCATGATGAGCGTGGCGACGATCGTGAACTGCATGTTTCGTTTGGAGTGACCCGTCGACACGATGATCTGTGGCAACAATGGGGTGACCGAGCGCAGCGCCGCCGAGAGGGCGAGGAATCGCAGCGGGATGATCGCCGGCCGCCAATGTTCTCCCAGCAGTGCGAGCACAAAAACGTCCGCTACGAGTGCGAGCCCGACCGCCGCCGGAAACGTGATGAACGCGAGCCCTTCGGTGAGATTGCGGAGGTAGCGTTGCAGCGCCGCCCGGTCGTGCTGTACGGCCGAGAACACGGGACCCGTCACGCCCATGACGAGCGCGGTGACGCGCTCGATGGGAATGCTCGAGATCTGCCACCCGAACGTGTAGCCGCCGAGCGGGGCCTTCCCGAGCACGCGCCCGACGATGGCAAAGTCGGCGTTGCTGTAGAGGTACCACGCGACCCGCGCCACCACGACGTGCCAGCCGAAGGCCACCTCACGCGCGATGGTGGCAAAGTCGCGTGGCCACGCGACGCGGTGCGGGCGCCACGAATTGACAAGGATCGTGCTGGCGCCGCGACCCACGATCGGTCCGAGCACGAGTGCCCAATAGCGGAAGCCCAGCAGCGCGAGCGTCAGGGTCCCGCAGGTGGTGAGTAGCGCCTCGGCACCGTCCGCCCAGGCGAGCCTTCGAAAGTCCAGGTCCTTCGCGAGCAGCGCGCGCGGCACGACCTGGAGCGCGCCCGTGATGAACGTGAGGCTCGACGCCATGATGAGCCAGCGCACCGTCGGCTCGCCGAAGAACAGCGCCACCGGCCCAGCGAGGAGCGCCGACAGCCCAACGAACCCGACGCCTAGAAGCACGGACAGCCCGCCCAGCCGAGCAACCTGGTGTTCCACCAGGTCGCGGCGCATGACGATGACCGTGCCCAACCCGAACTCGTTGACCAGCTGGGCGAGCCCCAGGTAGACGAGCGCCATCGCCACCAGTCCGTAGTCGGTCGGGGCGAGCAAGTGAGCGACGACGAGTGTCGAGGCCCAACTGAGCACCTGGGCGGCCCAGCGCGCCGACCCCGTCCACGCGATCCCCCGGATGAGCGAGCGATCGAGCGCGCGGCTGGCCGGGGTCGAGCTGTCCGCGGCCGGTGACGAGAGGTCCGGCGGAGGCGCGATCGGCGCGGGAGGGGCCGCGGGTGCGTTGTTCAGGGGACGCTACTCGGTTGCGGCCCGACCAGCGCGCCGACTTCACGCGGTGTCCGGGCCGGGTGGTACGGTGCGACCGCCGGCTGCTCGAGGTAGATGCGATGCCAGGTGGAGAAGCACAGCAGCGCCCAGAGGATGCCCTCGCGATTGTGCCTGCGCGAGAAGTGGTCGACGAGGAGACGGGTGAGCGCCGGTGCATCGAAGTAGCCGAGGCGGAGGGTCCGACCCGCGGACAGCTCGTCCTCGAGGAGTGAGCGGAGCTCGCGGCGCAGCCACGCGGCCGTGGGGCCGACGAACCCCCGTTTGGGCGCCTGGAAGTGCCCGCGGGGCAACCGCGGGGCCAGCGCGCGCCGCAGCAGCTGCTTGAGTTCCCAGCGGCCGACTTTCAAGCGGGCGGGCAGCGGGAACACCTTTTCGACCAGTTCGTGGTCGACGAACGGGACACGAATCTCGAGCGAATGCGCCATCGAGAGCCGGTCCGAGAGCGCCAGGATATCGTCCGCGAGGTACGTGCGATAGTCGAAATAGAGCGCCGCGGTGAGCGGGTCCCGCGCCGATCCGTCGCGACGCAGGCGACGGAAATGATCTCGCGCGGAGTCGCCGCCGATCGCTCGACGGAGTTCGGGAGCATACAGCGGCAGACGGACGGCGTCGTCGGCCCGGCTGAGCAGTTCGACATAGCGGTCCGCCGTTCCCCCGTCACCGGCCCGGAGGAACCGCTTGAGGCGATCGATCGTGAGGCCGCTTCCCGCGGAGTCGGGGAGCATTTGGGCGACGCGCGCGGCCGCCCGCCGCAGCGCCCTTGGCATCCGGGCGTAACGGTCAGCCGCCACGAGCCCGAGGTGGCGCCGATAGCCGGCGAACAACTCATCGCCGCCGATGCCAGTGAGGGCGACCTTGTGAGAGCTGCCCACCGCTTGCGAGAGCGCCCATGTCGGGATGGCGGAATCGTCGGCGTGGGGCTCGTCCAGCGCACGCACAATCGGCTCGAACGTATCCCGCACATCCGGCGTGATGTCCACCACGTTGAGGGTGACGCCGTAGCGCGCAGCCAGCTGGCGCGCGAGCTGGGTCTCGTCCGCCGCGGCCGCCCCGGATCCGAGGTAGCGCGCGGTGAACGCCTGCGGCACCGCGTCCGCTCCCTGGGCGGCGAGGGCCATACTCGCCACCACCGCCGACGAGTCGAGCCCGCCCGACAGAAACGCGGCGACCGGCACGTCGCTGATCAGGTGCGCCGCGACGGATTCGTCCAGCCATTCGAGCACGCGTCGCTCGGGCTCGGGCGGCGCAGCGGCGGCGTGCCGCGGCAGGTCCCAGTACTGGTGGACTTGGAGCTCCCCGCTGGAGCGCCACATCAGCCAGTGGCCTGGCGGGAGCTTGCGGACATCCCGGAACGGGCTCGCTGGAGCCGGGATGTAGCCCAGCTGGAAGTAGACGTCGAGCGCTTCCCAATCGAGCTCGCGCGCGGTGAGTCCGGCCGCCACGAGTGCCTTCAGCTCGGAGGCGAACGCCAGTCCCCACGGCGCGACCACATAGTAGAGGGGCTTGATGCCGAAGCGATCCCGCGCCAGGCACAGCGAGTGGTTGGTCGTATCCCAGATGGCGAAGGCGAACATGCCGCGCAGGCGCTCCACGGCGGCCGGACCTACCTCCTCGTAGAGGTGCACGATGGCTTCGGTGTCGGAGGCGGTCCGGAACCGGTGTCGCCGCCGCGCCAGGTCCGCGCGCAGCTCTCGATAGTTGTAGATCTCGCCGTTGAAGACGATGACCTTGGACCCGTCCTCGTTGGCGATCGGCTGGTGCCCTCCTGCCAGGTCGATGATGCTCAGTCGTCGCATTCCGAGGCCGACCTGGCCCGAGACGAACAGTCCCTCGTCGTCGGGCCCGCGGTGGCGGATGGCCTCGCACATCGTTTGGATCATTCCCGATTCGACGGGCTGCTCCGCTTCGCGGTGAACGATGCCTACGATGCCGCACATACGAGCGCCGGCTCCTCTCTGACGCGGGGCGGTGCCCCGGTGATCCCCTCGAGCGCGGCGAACAGTCGATCCGCCTGCACACGCCGGCCGTACTGCTCGTTCACGCAGAGCCGCACCGGACGCTCGCCCCGCTGGTGCTGGATGTACCGCAAGTGCAGGAGCGCCGTGAGCGTGTCCAGGGCGTCCGGCGCTACGACATCGGCGCCGCTGCCGCGCAGCAGCTGCTCTGTGGCACTGCCATGCTCGGCCAGCACCAGCAGCCACGCATCGAAGCGCATGTAGTCGAAGATCTTGGCCGGGATCGCCATGTCCGAATCCTGTGGCAGGAGGGCGAGCATCGCCGCGCGCGACAGGAATTCCAGCGCTTCGCGTCTCGGGCGCGGTGGGAATGCCCGCACGAAGTCGGCGATGCGCTCCTGCTGAGCGATCCGCTCGATCCCCACGCCGTCGAAGCTCTGCACGTTACCCATCAGCTCGATCGCGAAATCGTGCGGCGTCAGCCGGCGCTCGGCGATGAGACGCGCCGCCGCCCGAAACAAAGTTCGCGGATCGCGATCGAAGTAAATCGTTCCCGCATAGGCGATCGTGAACCGCCGCGTCGCGCGGCTGGACGGCACCGGCTCGTCGTCGAAACCGTTCGGGACCGCGATGATCCGGCTGGCGGCGGATCGATAGACTCCGCGCATGACGCTGCGCAGCGGGTCGGTGTTGGCGATGACCAGGGCCGCCTGTGCTACCGCGCGGCGCTCGTACCACGCCGCCAGTCGGAACCACACCGGGCTCGCCACCGCTTCGGGAATCCGCTGCATGAGATTCCAGGGATCGCGTAGATCCATCACGAACGGCAACCCAGTCGCCCGGCCCACCAGCCGCCCAGCTTCGTGCGCCATGTGCGGGGGCCCACAGCTGATGACCGCGCGATGGACGCCGGGCTCGTACAGCTTGACGGCGCAGCGGGTCGCGTCGCGGGCCCAGCGCCCGGTGACGGCGTAGTCGAGCCACGCGAAATACGCGCGGGCGATATCGCGCCATCCCCTCGGTCGCCAACGGATCTCGGACCGTGCCAGAGACTCGCGACGCGGTTCCAGGCGCGTCGCGCGCTCCGGCGCCAGCCACCGCTTGAGGCGCCGCGCGACGTCGTAGACCCGCCAGGCCAGCAGGCCGACCTGCTCGGCGCCCACCTTCGGAAGCGGAATGCCGTAGACCCGCACGCCGGCCGGCAGATCGGCCAGCCGGCCCGGGTCCGTGTCTCGCAGCTGGGCTGGATGCAACGTGATGACATCGAGGCCCCACCCTCGCTCCGCGGCGTAGCGCGCGAGCTTCTGCCAGCGCAGCGCCCCGACCGCGGAGTCCGGAGGGAAATGGTACGAGATCAGGAGGAGCCGGGCCTGGGCGTCCGCCGCGCCGGTCACGCAGGTTGGCGGTGGCGCCGGGCGCCGCGTCAGGTGGCGGAGCCGCGCGGTCACCACACGCATGCGGCTGCCGTGCGCCACCAGCAGCACCGCGAGGTACCCCACGGCGCCGGCGAGCACTTCCATTCCCAGCCGCAAGCCGGTAGGCCAGACGGACGGCACCACGGCGCGCAACCCCAGCACCGCCGCCGCAATGCCGGCCGCGGCACTGGCCGCGGGCCACAGCGTGCGCAGATAGGCGCTGGCGCGCAGGTCGAGGATGCGCAGCGTCTGCCGGAAGAACGTGGGAATGGTGATCAGCGGATAGCCGATGACCCACGCGAGCGCGACGCCGGTCATGCCCCACCGACTACCGAAGTACAACACCGCCGGGACCGCGACCGCCGCCATCAGATTGAACCGCATGTTCAGCTTTGCGTGACCCGTCGCCACCAGCATCTGCGGCAGGGTGTTGAAGATCGCGCGGAACCCGCCGTACAACCCCAGCAACCGTACGGGCACGATCGCGGAGCGCCACTGCTCGCCCAGCACGGTGATGACGAACAGGTCCGCGACCAAGGCGAGACCGACGGACATGGGGAAGGTGAGCAGCGCGAGTCCCTCGGTCAGCGCGAGCAGATAGCGCCGCAGAGCCACCGGGTCTTTCTGCGCGGCCGAGAAGACCGCGGGCGTCACCTGGCCGACCAGTGAGCTGATGCGGTCCGTCGGAACGCTCGCGATGTCCCACCCCTTGGTGTAGGCGCCCAGCGGTGCCTTGCCGAGCACCCGTCCGACGATCATCAGGTCGGCGTGGCTGTACACGTACCAGCACAGCTGCGAGACCACGATGTACCAGCCGAGATTCATCGCGTTCGCGATCGACCGGACGTCGCGCGGCCAGGCCAGATGATGGGGGCGCTGGATGCACAGCACGATCATGACGACCGCGCCGCTCACCACCGCGCCCAGCACCAGGGCCCAGTAGCCCAGTCCCAACAGCGCGCCGATGAGCGTCGTGAAGCTCCACACGAGCGCCTCGCCGGCATTGATCCAGGCGAGGCGTCGGAACTCGAGATCGCGGGCCAGGAGGGAGCGCGGTACCACCTGTACCGCGCGGATAATGAACGTGAGGCTGAGCGCGACGATGATCCATCGGACCACCGGTTCACCAAAGAACCTGGCGATCGCGCTCGACAGGCCGAGCGACGCGGCGAACAGAGCGACTCCCGCCAGCAGCGCCAGCCCGCCGAGTTGTCCGATCTGCCGGCTCGTCAGGTCGCGGTACTGCACGATCGCCGGGCTCAGCCCCAGCTCGTTCACGAGCTGCACGAAGCCTGCATAGACCATCGCCATGGCGAACAGGCCATAGTCGGTGGGCGTGATCAGGCGGGCGACGATCAACGTCGCCGCCCAGCTGACGAGCTGGGCGACCCACTTGACGCTTCCGGTCCACGCGAGGCCCGTGACGAGGGCGCGGTCGAGATCTTGGGGTCGGTCAGCGTCGGCCATATCGTGGATCGGTGAGGCAAGAGGAAGGCCACGACGCGCCAGCGCGGCGATATCACCGCTCCTGTCGCGCCGGCGCCACACGAGGGAGTTCGGGCGGCCGGGGGACCCTCGACGGCACAGAACTTCCCTATGGAACGGGTGAACCCCGGGGAGACGCTCGATGCCGCTCATGGAAGCGATGACCCGCACCATTCTGCGGCACGAGCTACGCTGGGTGGTTGCGTCCCGGTGCCCCCGCGGTTGGCAGGCGCAGGTGGAGCGATGCGGCGGCAGCGTATTCCACGCGCCGGCGGGTCTCGCCGTGGCCGCGCCTCCCGGTACTCCGGTCTTCGCCGAGCTCTACGAGGGAGACGAACCGGCCGGTATAGCAGCCGGCGTCGCCTCCCGGTGCCGGTTCGGCTTGAAGCCACGTCATTTCTACTTTCCGACCGTTCCCGCCGTGGTCGAGCCGTCGCGACGCGAAGCGGCACTCGCAGCGCTGGTGGAGCAGCTGCGCGCCGGTGGCGCGGTCGACATCCAGGTCGATTCCTACGACGGCGTGTGGCAGCCCGAGCCTCGAGAGAGCGTGAACGCACGCGACCGACTGGAGTATGTGGTGAGCCTACAGGGTTCGCGGGACGAGTTGGCTTCCCGGTTCTCGAAACACCATCGTCGCCACGTGCAGCGCGGCGAGCGCGACGGCTGGGTGCTACGCACGCTCGAGGGAGAGCACGCCCGCGACCTGTTGTCCCGAGTGCAACGCGAGGCGTCGGCGCGCGCCGCGGAGCGGGGCGATCCGTTCGCGGCCGCATTGCCCGACGTCGTGCTGACGTCGTCGGTGGGCCACGCGCCGTGGGGGATCACCACGTGGTCCGCCTGGCAGGATCAGACGCCGCTCGCGGCGGCGTTGGTGGGTTGGGCCAACCGCCGGGGGTTCTATCTGATCGGCGGCTCCACGCCGGCGGGCTACGAGCGTGACGCTGCACAGTGGCTGCAGTGGCGCATCATGTGCGCGCTCGCGGACGCCGGGTTTACACACTACAACCTGGGCGGTACCCCCGCGTCCGCATCGAACCCCCGGGACCCCGCCCACGGGCTCCACCGCTTCAAGACCGGGTTCGGAGCGGAGATCGTGTCGTGCCGAAGCGTAGGCTGGACGCTCGGGCCCTTACACGCCCAGGCGCACCGCGTCGTCCGCTGGCTGGCGGCGCACGTCCGTCCCTCGGCATGAGTCCACTTCTCGACACGCTCTCGCTTCCTGTGCCGTTCCCCCGCGTGGCACGCGCCGTTCAGGCGCGCCTCCGTCAGGTGCGTGCGCACCCGGTCTTCAATCCCGTGGCGCTCGAGGAGTCGTGGCGGGAGCGCGCCGGGTACCCGGTGGATCCGGATCACCGCCCACACCTCATGTCGGCGCTCGACTGGCTCTTGCGGGCGCAGGATGCCACGGGAGGGGGCGGCATTGCCCGGGGCTACAGCCTGGCCTGGAACCCGTCCTTCGAATCACAGGGCTGGCAGCCGGCGTATCCCGAGACGACGGGATACATCATCCCGACGCTGTTCGAGGCGGCGAGACACTTGAACCGGCCGGCGCTGGCGGTGCGGGCCGAGCGCGCCGCGCGCTGGGAGCTCGAGATCCAGCTGCCGTCGGGCGCGGTGCGCGGTGGAGTAATCGGGGATAAGCCGTCACCCGCTGTGTTCAACACCGGGCAGGTGCTACTCGGCTGGTTGGCCGCCTTCGCCGAAACAGGGTCGGGCATTTTCGCGGGCGGTGCGCGCCGTGCGGCATGCTATCTGCTCGGCACTCTCGACGAGGATGGTCTGTGGCGCCGCGGTAATTCCCGCTTCGCCGACCCCAGCGCGACGCTGTACAATGCCCGCGTGGCGTGGGCGCTGGCCGAGGCGGGTCGACGCTTGGGCGCGCCCGAGTTTCGTGCGGCGGCCGCGCGGAACCTGCGCGCCGTGGCACGACGGCAGCACAATGATGGCTGGTTCCCCGATTGCTGTCTCAACGACCCGCGGCGGCCGCTGCTGCACACGATCGCGTACACGATCCGTGGTTTGCTCGAGGGCGGCCGGGTGCTGGAGGACGAACGGTTGATGGCGGCGGCGGAATGCGCGGCCGAGCGCGTCGCGCTCGCCGTCGGGCCGGCCGGGTGGCTGCCGGGCCGGTTTGCGGCCGGCTGGCGTCCCGCGGCGTCGTGGAGTTGTCTGACTGGGCAGGTGCAGATGGCCAACATCTGGCTGCGGCTGTTCGCGATCACGCGCGAGCGGAAGTGGCTCGAGCCCGTCGAGCCGGTGCTACGCTTCGTCAAGTCCACCCAGAATCGCACGAGCCGCGATCCGGGAGTGCGCGGGGGGATCAAGGGATCGTTCCCGCTGAGTGCCGAGTACGGCTCCTACCAGATTCTCAATTGGGCCACGAAGTTTTTCATCGATGCGTTGATGCGCGACGAGCGCCGCCACGCCGACGTCGAGCCTGCAGGCGCGACCGACGTCCTGGCCTGAGGTCGGCCGCGATGGCCCCATCGTGATCCTCCATATCGCGGCACCATCCGACGTGGGTGGCCTCGAGCGGGTCGTGCAGGAGCTCGCCCGAGAGCAGCACCGGGCGGGTCATGACGTCCACGTCGCCGCGGTCCTGACTGAGCCGGCGGTGGATCACCCGTTCTTTGCGCCACTTGTCGAAGCGGGTGTCGAGACGCACGCCGTCGTGCCGGGCCCGCGGGGGTACCGGCGCGAGCGCGGCGCAGTGGCGGAGCTGTGCCGGCGATTGGGCCCGACCGTCGTGCATACACACGGATACCGGCCGGACGTGTTGGACGCGGGTGTGGCCCGGCGCGCCGGCATTGCCGTGGTCACGACGGTCCACGGCTTCACCGGCGGGGACTGGAAGAACCGCGTTTACGAGTGGCTGCAGTGTCGCGCCTTCCGGCGCTTCGACGCGGTCGTGGCGGTGTCACAGCCGCTCAGGACGCGGCTCGTGCGTGCGGGCGTTCACCCGGACCGGATCCACGTGGTTCCGAACGCCTGGCGCCCTGGGCCGGCGCTCGATCGCGCCGCCGCCCGGCGAGCGCTGGGTGTCGCGCCGGGGGCGTTTGTTCTCGGGTGGGTCGGCCGACTCAGTCGGGAGAAGGGTCCGGACGTGTTGCTCGACGCGCTACGCGACCTCGCCGACCTGCCGCTCGTCGCCTCGGTGATCGGCGAAGGAGCGGAGCATCGCCCGCTCGTCGCGCGGGCGCAGCGCCTCGGTTTGGGCGGACGAGTACGGTGGCACGGTGTCGTGCCCGACGCCGCCTCGCTGTTTGCCGCGTTCGATCTCTTCGTGCTCAGCTCCCGTACCGAGGGGAGCCCGATGGTCGTGTTCGAGGCGATGGCCGCGAGGGTTCCGGTGATCGCTACCAATGTGGGCGGCGTCCCGGAGATGCTGTCGGCCGCGGAAGCCGTGCTCGTGCCACCCGACCACCCGGCCGCGCTCGCGGCCGCCATTCGAGCCGCGTACCACGCGCCGGCGGTGGCGCGCGCGCGCGCGGGCCGTGCACGCGAGCGGCTGTGCCGTGATTTCGGGACGGCGCCGTGGTGTGAGCGCTACGACGGCATCTACCAGCTCGTAGGCTCCAGGTCTCAGCTGCCGGTGCTGCCGTGACCGGTGCGTCGGGCGTCGCGCTCGCCGTCACGCTGGGCTTCTCACTCTATCCCTACTTCGGCTATCCCGCGCTGCTCAAGCTGCTGACCCTCGGTCGCCGCAAGCCGCGCGAGCCACAGCCCGCCGGGCACTGGCCGTTCGTCAGTATCACGATTCCCGCCTACAACGAGCAAGCGGCTATCGCGGAGACACTCGAGCGGCTTCTGGACCTCGACTACCCGCCGGAGCGGCGCCAGATCGTCGTCGTATCCGATGCGTCCACGGACGGGACCGATGGTATCGTCATGCGGTATGCCGCGCGCGGTGTCGAGCTGCTGCGGCTGCCGCGTCGCTCCGGCAAGACGGCCGCCGAGAACGCCGCGCGCTCGATGCTCAAGGGCGACGTCATCGTCAATACCGATGCGTCGGTGCGGATTCACCCGCAGGCGATCAAGGCACTGGTCGCGGCCTTGGGCGACCCGACCGTCGGGGTCGCCTCAGGACGCGATATCAGCGTCGCCCGGCTCGACGCCGCTGCCAATCGGGGCGAGGGGACGTACGTCGGCTACGAGATGTGGGTGCGGGATCTGGAGACGCGGCTATCCGGGATCGTGGGTGCGTCGGGATGTCTGTACGCGATCCGAGCGGAGCTGCACCGCCAATTCGTGCCCGAGGATCTGAGCCGCGATTTCGCGGCGGCCCTGATGGCACGACGCCACGGGCTGCGCGCCGTGTCGGTGCCCGGGGCGATCTGCTTCGTGCCGAGGGGGGGAACGCTGCAGCAGGAATACCGGCGCAAGGTTCGCACGATGGCGCGCGGGCTGCGGACGTTGTGGCACATGCGCGCGCTCCTGAACCCGGCGCGCTACGGCGCGTTCGCCTGGATGCTGCTCAGTCACAAATTGTGTCGCTGGTTCGTGCCGTGGGCGCTGGTCGGCGGCTTGGGCGCCGTGACGTTGCTCGCGCTGAGCCCCGGATTGCGGTGGGCGCGCCTGTCGTTCGCGGCGGCCGCGGGCGTAATCGCGCTGGCGCTGATGGGTTGGTACTGGCCCGCGCGCAGACCCGTGCCGCGGCTGCTCGCCCTACCGGCCTATCTCGTGTCGGGGAATCTCGCCGCGCTGCACGCCTGGATCGTCGCCCTTTGGGGTGCGCGGACGGCGGTGTGGGAGCCAACGCGCCGCGGCGCGGAGAGCGCCGGCTAGGCGACGCTCACATGCTCCCGCGCCGCAGGACCATCACGGGGACGGTACGCCACATGATCTTCAGGTCCTCGAGCGTCGACTGACGGCGGATGTATTCGAGATCGTAGTGCACCTTGCGGCGCACGTCGTCCACCGATGTGTCATAGCCCTGGTTGATCTGCGCCCAACCCGTGATGCCGGGTCGCACTCGCTGACGTCGCTGGTAGCCCTCGATTTGCTCGCGCAGGTACACGAAGATTGTGGGCTGCTCCGGGCGAGGGCCGACGATATTCATGTCACCCTTCAGCACGTTGAAGAGCTGGGGGAGCTCGTCGAGCCGGAGCTTCCGCAGCAGCCGCCCGATCGGCGTGATGCGCGCCTCGTCGGCCTGCGCCCACACCTGCTTCCCGTTGCCTGCGGCGGGGCGCATCGTGCGGAACTTGTACATTTTGAACGGCTGACCGCCCTGATCGGTGTGACGGCGAGTGTTTCCCCCGGCGTTCGACAGCGCCCGGCGGTCCAATCCCACGCGCATCTGCGCGAACAACGCGGGTCCGCGGGACGTCAGCTTGATCAACGCCGCGATGAGCAGCATCAAGGGAAAGGTGAGGACGAGCCCCACGGCCGCCACGACGAAATTGAACACGCGGCGGCCGCTCCGCTCCCGGTCGCGCGGACGGAACGGGGCGGATTGCACTAACGCGAGCTTCGGTCGGGCCGGTCGCGCCGCTTGGTAGTCAGTGAGTGTCGTCATGCCCGGAGCCCTTGGCAAAGTCCGTGCGCGGGCGCGGCCGGACACCCTTGTGACCGAACCCACGCTCTCCGACGACGTCTCGGCCTGCTCGGTAGCATGGCGAGTCGATGCGACATGGCGAATTGGCGTCGTCTGTAGGCCGCGCGCCACGACTCGAGGCAACGTCACACGCGGCAACGTCACGAGGCCACACTTTCGGGCGAGGGACACTCGACTTCGAAGAAGAACCGGGTTCCCCAATTCGGCCGCGTTTCCACCTGGAGTTCCGTCCCCATGGCTTTCACGAGCTTGCGGCAGATCGCGAGCCCCAGGCCCGAGCTGGAGAAGTGGTGGCGTGCGCTCGCCGGCACTGGACGCACCGGCTGATACAGGGAGCGGAGCAAGGCGGGGTCGAACCCCGGGCCGGTGTCTCGGACCGAGAACTCGAGACGCTTGCTGTCAATCGGCCGCGCCGCCAGCTCCACGTAGCCCGTATCGGTGAACTTCACGGCGTTGGTGGCGAGGTTCAGGAGCGCGCGCGACAACGCCCGCGCCTGCCCCACGCGCCGCTCGGGCACGGGGTGGACCAGCTGTACGGCGAGGCCCTTCTCCTCGGCGATCGGCAGGATCATGCTGCGCACCGAGGCGAACGTCTCGACCACCGAGAACGGCGCGGGCGAGCGGTCCACCAAGCGATTGCCGCCGCGGGCGAGCTCCAACACATCGCTCGCGGTGGCGCACAGACTGAGTGCCGCACTATAGATCAGGCCGAGCTGACGACACTGCTCCGGCGTGACCGTGCCGCCCTGACCCTGTTGCAGCGCTTCCGCGAGGAACAGGATCGACGTGAGCGGCGAGCGCAGGTCATGTGCGAGCTCCACGACCAGATCGAGCCCGTTCGGGCCCGCCAGGCAGGCCGTGAGATCCTTGGGCTCGGGCTCGGGCTCGGGCCTCGGCACGGTCGCTACGACCGGCCAGTCGAGCCGTTCCGCCGTGTTGGTCCGCATTAGCATCACTCCCCCGCGTATCACGCGGCCTGACCGCCCGGTGCACCCACCGGGACCTCTACCTGCGTCTCGTCCATCGCGCCCCCCGCCGGCCCGGGCTCGCGCTCGACCACCCACCCAGCGGTGGGGCTGCGCTGCAGTCCGTGGCGCTCCATCAGCCGGTACAACGTGGTCCGATCGACGCCCGCGATGCGGGCGGCCTTCGACATGTTTCCGCTGGCCCGGTTGACGAGCCAGGTCAGGTACTGCCGCTCGAACTGGGCGATCACCCGGTCGCGGGCGGCGTGATAGCTCTCCTCGAGCAGCGTCGAAATCAGCGACGCGGGATTCGCCCCCGTCTCCGTCGCCGCAGACTCGCCCGTGAGGTGCAGATCCTCGGGCCGGATCTCGGCGCCCGGTTCCACGACCACGGCGACATGCTCGATCACGTTCTGGAGTTCGCGGACGTTCCCGCGCCAGTTGTAGCCGCACAGCGCGCGCAGCGCCGCGTCGGTCAAGCGGGGGAACGGCGCGCCCTTCCGGCGATGGCGCACCCAATAGGTAGAGAGGAAGTAGTCCGCGAGTAGCGGGATGTCCTCCGGTCGCTCGCGCAGCGCCGGTACGTTGATCGGCACGACCCGCAGGCGGTAGTACAAGTCCTCCCGCATGTCGCCCGCCTTGACGGCGGCTTCGGGATCACCGTTGGTGGCGGCAATGAAGCGCACGTTGACCACCGCGTCGGTCGTCTCGCTGCCTACGCGACGCACCACGCCGTCCTGAATGACGCGCAGCAGCTTGGCCTGGATTGACTTGGGCATCTCGACCAGCTCGTCGAGAAACAGTGTGCCGCCGTGGGCCGCTTCGAGCAGGCCAGGTTTATCCCGCACCGCGCCCGTGAAAGCCCCCTTGCGGTGACCGAACATCTCGGACTCGAGCAATCCTTCCGGCAGCGCCGCGCAGTTGATGGCGATGAACGGGCGGCTCGAGCGACGGCTGTGGTGGTGAATGAACTGGGCGATCATCTCCTTGCCGCTACCGCTCTCCCCCGTGATGAACACGGACGCATCGGTCGGCGCCACTTTTCGCGCCAGCTCGATCGCCCGCCGGAATGCCGGCGCGGTGCCCAGGAGCGTGAGCTTGTCCGATTGGACCTGCGCCCGATCCAGGGTGTCCTGTTGCTCGCGTGTCTCGCGGGCGACCAGTAGGGTGTGCACCGCGCGGCCGATCAAGACCTGCAGGTGCGACGCGGAGAATGGCTTCGGGAGGTAGTCGAATGCGCCCTGCCGCAGCGCGTCCACGCTCGATTCGACGCTCGGGTTTCCCGTCATCACGATCACGATCGTGTCGTGATTGGTCCCGAGTGCCGCCCGCAGCAGCGCGAGCCCGTCGACCTGCGTCATGTAGAGGTCGACCAGCACCACGTCGAAAGCGCGCCGTTTCAGCAGCTCCAACCCGTCCTGGCCGCGACTGCAGACGGTGACGTCGTACCCTTCGTGCCGCAGCACCGCGGCGCAGCTTTCGCGCAGGGTGTGCTCGTCGTCCACCACGAGAATCCGCACGCGGGCCTTCGCCTCCGGCCCGATCGCCAGCAGGGCAGACGGCTCGCGCCCGTCATTGGGCTGGACGCCGTCTTGTGTCATCGGCATGGACATCGCGCTCGTCCTGGATAACGGTCGACCCCCCGCCTACGCAGGGTTCGGGCCAGACTGTCGCGACCCCGCAGCGCGGCCTGTTTTCCCGCACAGAATGGGCAACAACCGCTGCCTCGGTGACCACACGGGCGCGCCTTGGGCGCACCAAGGTGCATCCGCTTTTGGTGGTCCCGTGCACCGATTTGCTGCATGGGGGGCGGGCCGTCTCGTTGTGGCGCACGGTATCGGACTTGCCACACGTAGCGAGGACGACACGCAGCCGAGCGGCGCGACGCCGCATGCAACCTTGGGGAGGTACGCTTTCCATGAGCACGAGCCACTTACCGCTTCCACCTGCCGCCGCCCCGCCCGTGATGGTTCCGCCCTCACGGTCGGCGCTCAGCGCGGACTCGGGCTTCGCCGAGTCGGAGGGGGGACTCGACTGGAATCGGGTGCTGAGCGCGGTCCTGCGCTTCAAGTGGCTGATCGTGGCCGTGACCGTTGTCGGCACGGCCGCTGGCGTGGCGGCGACGCGTTTTCTGAGCGCCGCCTACGTCGCGCAGGCGACCATCTGGATCGACCAGCCGGATCAGCGGAATGGCCCTGATCGCGGCCCGATCCGTCCCGGGCAGCTGCTCCAGCCCGAGGCGTGGGTCGATCTGCTCAAGTCGTACGTCGTGCTCGATCAGGTGGTGCGCGACCAACGGATGTTCGTCGCGTCCAAGTCGCCCGCCGATGCGTCGGTCCTGGAACGCTTCCGGGTGGCGGACCAGTACCGGCCAGGCACCTACCGCCTGACGGTGGACGGGACGGGTAAGCGCTACACCCTGGCGACGGAAGACGGCATCGAGCTGGACCACGGCGCGCTGGGCGACTCTATCGGCGTCCGCCTGGGGTTCCTCTGGGCGCCGTCGGCCGGGACGATCGCGCCAGGCCGGACTATCGAGTTCTCCCTTGCGACGCTGCGTGACTCGGCACGGCACTTGGCGGACGCCATCGACGTGCGGATGACCGAGAACGGGAACCTGCTGCGCATGGAGCTGCAGGGGGATCGTCCCGAAGGGATCACCGCCGTCGTCAACGCGATCGCCGAGCGCTACGTGGCCGTGGCGGCCGACCTAAAGCGCCAGCGGTTGACCGAGCTCACGAAGATTCTGGACGAGCAGCTCGCCGCAGCGCAGAAGAGCCTACAGGATGCTGAGCAGGCGCTCCAGGGGTATCGGGTCGCAACGATCACGCTCCCATCCGACCGCCCGGTTCCACAGAGCTCGCCGGGCGCCGTTGGCGCGGGAGGCGGTCAAAGCGCACAGGATCCCGTGTTCGGGAACTTCTTCAGCAGTCAGTTCGATCGGGACCAGGCGCATCGCGATCGGGAGACGTTGGATCGGGTGCTCCGTCAGATGGGAGACTCGGGGCTGTCGGCCGAGGCGCTCGCCGTGGTCGGGTCGGTGCAGCGGAACGCCGATCTGGTGGAGGCGTTGAAGGAGCTGAACTCGAAGCAAGCGGACCTGCGGACGCTACGCTACCGCTATTCCGACCAGTACCCACCGGTGCAGCGGCTGCAGGAAGAGATCGCAACGCTAAAGCGACAGACGATCCCCGCACTGGCGCGCGCCCTGTCGGGCGAGCTGGCGGCACGCGATGCCGAGCTCTCACGGCGCCTCGACACGGACTCGCGCAGCCTGCGGGCCATCCCGCCGCGGGCCATCGAGGAGGCGCGGCTGCGCCGCGGCGTGGCCCTCGCCGAGAATCTCTACACGACGTTGCAGGCGCGCTTCGAGGAGGCGCGCCTCGCCGAGGCGAGCACCGTGCCCGACGTGCGCATCCTGGATCATGCCGTCGTGCCACAGCGCCCGGTGCGCAACACGGCGCCGCGCGTCATCATGCTCGGGTTCGTCGCGAGCCTCGGATTGGGGTTGTTCGGTGCCGTGCTTCTCGACCGCATTGATCCCAGAGTCCGCTACCCCGATCAGGTGTCGCGCGAGATGGGCCTAGCGATCCTGGGCGCCGTGCCGCACTTGCGCACGCTGCCCCACGCGGGGCGCCATGGCCGGGGCCGTGTGCCCGAGGACGTCAACCAGGTCGTGGAAGCCCTCCGGGGCGTGTGCCTGAACCTCGTGTACGCGCACGGGGGGCGGGCGCCGCTCCTCGTCACGGTCACGAGCCCGGGGGCGGGGGACGGCAAATCGTTCCTCGCGGCAAACCTGGCGCACACCTTTGCGGATGGCGGGCATCGCACGCTGCTCATCGATGCCGACATCCGGCGCGGCGTGCTGCACCGCCGGCTAAACGCCCGCCGTCGCCCGGGGCTGAGCGACTTCCTTCGTGGCGAAACCCCGCTCGACGCCATCGTGCAGGCGACGCCATATCCTTCGCTCTCGCTCATCGGGTGCGGCACGCGCGCGTACAACGCGCCCGAGCTGCTGGGGTCACCCCCCATGTCGGAGCTGGTGAACGCCATGCGCTCGGGTTACGACGTGATCTTGATCGACAGCCCGCCGCTCGGAGCCGGCGTGGATCCG
>DASQAM010000283.1:0-5500 GCA_035635735.1 Gemmatimonadales bacterium
GCCGAGACGATGAAGATCCCCGAGCCGATCATCGACCCCACGACGAGGGCGGTGGCGTCGAGCCGGGAGATCGCTTTGACGAAATCGGCCTGCGGCTGCTGGGTCGTGGCCATCGCGTCGTAAACCTAGTGGCTCCCGCGAAGGGCCGCTATGTTCTCGGGCGCCGAAACCACCCTATTACGCGAGGACGACCGTGCGCCTCTTGCCCCGGGAAGAAGAGTTCTTCGACTTGTTCGTCGCGGTCGCCACGCGCAACACGGTCGCGGCGCAGCATCTGCGCGACCTGTTCGACGCGTCCCCCGAGCGCCGCATCCCCCACGTCGAGGCGATCAAGCGACTCGAACACGAGGCCGACCAGGTCACACACGAGGTGGTGAACCGACTCGACCGCACATTCATCACGCCGCTCGATCGCGAGGACATCCACCAGCTCGCATCCGATCTGGACGACGTGATGGACGCGATCGACGGCACCGCCCGCCGCTCCCAGATCTTCCACCTGGGGCTCGCGCCGCAGGGCGTGAAGCAGCTCACCGAAGTGATCCAGCGGATGGTGGGCGTACTCGCCGAAGCCGTTGGCCGCCTCAAGAAGGGCGACGATGTGATGAAGTACTGCGTCGAGGCGAAGAAACTCGAGGAAGAAGGCGACGCGCTCTACCAGGAGGCCCTCGGCCGGATGTTCGAGACCGAGCGGGACGCCCTTGAGGTCATCAAGTGGAAGGAGATCTACGACAATCTTGAAATGACCCTCGACCAGGGCGAGGACGTCGCCAACGTGCTGGAGTCCATCACGCTGAAGCACGCCTGATGACGGCCACCGTCTGGTTCGTCCTCGCCATCGTCCTGGTCGCGCTCATTTTCGACTTCATCAATGGGTTCCACGACAGCGCGAATTCGATCGCGACCATCGTCTCTACCCGCGTTCTCAGCCCGGGGATGGCGGTGATATGGGCGGCATTCTTCAACTTCGTCGCCGCGTTCGGCCTGGGGACGGCGGTGGCGAAGACCATCGGCAAAGGCTTGATCGATCTCTCCGTGGTCGAGCCGATCGTGATCCTCGGCGGCCTGATCGGGGCGATTGTGTGGGACCTGATCACGTGGTGGGGCGGGCTGCCGACCTCGTCGTCCCACGCGCTGATCGGCGGCTATGCCGGCGCCGCGGTCGCCAAAGCGGGGTTCGCCGCCATCATCGCTTCGGGATGGATCAAGACGCTGGTGTTCATCGTGGTGGCGCCGTTGATGGGCCTGACGCTCGCTTTGGCCCTCACCGTCGCCCTCTCGTGGGCGCTGCGCCGGTCACTGCCGCGCAAGGTGGACCGGGTGTTCCGCTCGTTGCAGCTGGTGTCGGCGGCCGCGTATTCCCTCGGTCACGGCACCAACGACGCGCAGAAGACGATGGGGATCATCGTGGGATTGCTGTTCGCCGCCCAGGCGGCGTTCGTCGACTTTCCCATCCGCGCGCTGCACCTGACGACCGCGGACGTCATTCCCATCTGGGTGATCCTCAGCGCGCACGCGGCGATCGCGCTGGGCACGCTGGCGGGCGGGTGGCGCATCGTGAAGACCATGGGCCAGCGCATCACCAAGCTCACGCCGTTCGGCGGTTTCTGCGCCGAAACGAGCGGCGCCATCACGCTGTTCGTCGCCTCGCACTTCGGTATTCCGGTCAGCACCACCCATACCATCACCGGCGCGATTTCCGGCGTGGGCGCCGCCCATCGGCTCTCGGCGGTGCGGTGGGGTTTGGCGGGACGCATCGTGTGGGCGTGGATTCTCACGATCCCGGCGGCGGCGGGGATCGCCGGCGTCGCGTATCTAGTCCTGCGGGCGCTGGTGGGCTGACGTCACCTGCTTCAAGTCGATCATGGGCACGCCCTCCACGTAGTCCGTGACCGGGGCATGGGTGACGTTGACCAGGGTGTCGATGCTGCGCTGGATGCGTCGCGCCATCGTCAGGATATTCTGGAGGGACTGCTTGTCCTCCGGGTGGGTGAGCACCGCGTCGTGCTCGAGCAGCTGTCCCTCCGCCAGGATGGCCGCGAGCGCGTTGTTCACCTCGTGGCGCATCGTCACGGCCAGCTGCCTGATCACCGCCACCCGCTCTCCCTCGATGGCGCGTCCGTAGAACTCGTGCAGCTGCTGCGACAGCCAGCCCACGGAGATCGCGATCGTCCCGTAGGCCGCGTAAATGGGAACGGTGATGCGCCAGTCTTCGGCATCGAGCCGCAGCGCCACCAGCAGCTGGATCGACGTGAAGAGGACCGTGCCCATCACCAGGCCGGCGACCGCCCCGCGCATGCCGTAGTGCAGCGACAGGAGATACGCCGGCACGAGCGTGAGGAGCCAGACGAGATCGCGGTACGGCACCTCGTGCGCGGGGACGAGGGCGAGCACGAGGCTGGGAGAGAGGTAGGCGATGGCGCAGTAGACCCACCACCGTCTCGGCAGCGGCGGCCGGTGTGCCAGGGCGGTGAACCCCAGGAGGTCGACGACGCGGTGCCGCGCCTTCGCTGGCCGGTTCAGAGTCCCAGCACCTCCACGACGGCCTGCGCGATCGCGGCGTCCTGCACGCCCACGCCGGTCAGGTCCGCCACGGTGATTTCGCTCGGGCTCTCCCGTCCGGGGAGCCGGCCGGCGGCCAAGTCGCCGAGCTCGGCGTAGACCTTGTCGCGGGTCACCAGTCCGGCCGCCATGGCGTGGTGCAGGTTGCCGTAGCGCTCCGTCTGAAACACGCGGTCCGCTACGAGCTTGTCGGCCCGCGCGAGCAACGCCGGCTCGAGCTCGATCTTCTCCGGGCTGCCGGTCCCCACAGACGTGATGTGCGTGCCGGGGCGCACCCATGAGGCCATCACGAGCGGCGTCGTGCTGGCCGTCGCCGTGACGATCACCCGGTGGTCGCGCACGGCGGACTCGAGCGCCGGGGCGATGCGCGTCTCGACCGCTTGACCGAGCTCTTTCGCGAGCCCTGCGGCGCGCTCGCGGGTGCGATTCCACAGGGTGAGCCGCGCGAGCGGCATCTGCGCGAGCATGGCGCGCGCCGTCAACCGGGCGAGCGCGCCCGCGCCCACGAGCAAGGCCTCGCGCGTGTCCTTGGGCGCCAGGTATTTGAGCGTCAGCGCCACTGCCGCCGCCGTGCGGAAGTCGGTGAGGTAGCCGTGCTCCTCGAGCAGCACCGCGGGGACGCCGGTGTCCGCGTCGAGCAGCAGAAACATGCCGTCGCCCGAAGGCAGGCCGCGAGCGCGGTTGCGATAGAACCCGGTCGCCACCTTGAGGACGATGTGCCGTCCGCCGGCGAGGTGCGCGCCCTTCACGTGCACCTCGGCTTGCTGCTCGCGCAGCTCCAGCATCATCGGGTCGGGGAGGGCGGCCTCACCGCGCCCGAGCGCACGAAAGCCACGCTCGACAGCCGCGATCGCCACGGCGAAGGGGACCTTGTCCCGGAACGCCTCGAGCGGGACGACCCGCATTTCAATCGGCAAACACGCGCTTCAGACCACGCTCGGTCTCGGCGAGCGCTTCCTGAAAGTGGTCCAGCTCCTCCCCGAAGCCGAAGCGGATGTGGTTCGGCAACCCGAAGTGATCGCCCGGGACGAGCAGCACGCTGTGATCGGCCCGCATCTTCTCCACCAGGTCGAGGGCGCTGATCGCCTGGCGGTAGCGCACGAGGCAAATCGCCCCCGCCTGCGGGGGGTGCCAGCTGAACGTGTCGCCGAACCGCTTCAACCACTGCTCGATCACCGGGTAGTTCGAGCGGAGGATTCCGCGCGTGCGCGCGAGCACCTTCTCCCGCACCCGCGGCTCGAGCGCCACGGCAGCCAGGTGGTCGCTCGCGCCCGCCGGTCCGATCGTGGTGTAGTCGTGCCGCGCCCAGGCGTCGCCCGAGAACCCGAACGGCGCGACCACCCAGCCGATCCGCAAGCCCGGCAGCCCGTATGCCTTCGAGAGACCGTTCACGACGATCACGCGCTCGTAGCTGCCCCAGAACGACGGCGTCGGCGCGCCGTCCCGCTCCGCTCCCTGGTAGACCTCGTCCGCGAGCAGCCACGCGCCGACCTCCGCCGCGCGCCTCACGATGGCCTGTCGCATCTCCTGCGACAGCACGTGTCCCGTCGGATTGTGCGGATTGGTGACCACCACCAGCTTCGTGCCGGGCGCGATGGCGCTCCGCACCTCGTCGGGAGAGGGCTCCCACGCCGCCTCGGCGCGCAGCGTGAAGCCGCGCACCTGGGCGCCGAAGTTCTGGGCGAGCCCCCAGGTCTGGAGGTAGTTCGGCAGCATGACGGCAACCTTGTCGCCGGGCTCGACCAGCCGCCAGCACACCACGAAGTTCGCCTCGGCGCTGCCGGTCGTAACCAGGATCTGCTCCGGCGCCACCCCTTCGTACAGCGCCGCGATGCGACCCCGGAGGAGGTCGGTCCCGTTCGACTGGCTGTAGCCGAGTCGGACGTCGAGCAGCGGCGCCGGGGACGCGTCCGCCAGGCCGAGCAACTCCTGGATCGAGAGCGGGTGCACGCCCGACTCGGACAAGTTGTAGCGCACCCGGTTCTCCCATGTGCTCTGCCAGCGCTCCAGCTCGAACGGAACGAACCGCAAGAGACCCTCCTGGTGCCGGGTTAGGTGTCAGGTGCCAGTAAAGTGAGGTCTTGAGGCCGTTCCAGCCAGTAATCCGGCGCGAGGTCCTCCAAGTGTGAGCGGTCGAACGGTCCCCACAGGACGGCGGCGGTCTTCACGCCCGCGGCGCGGCCGCACTCGACATCGTGCCGCGAGTCGCCCACGAACACCGCGCCCGTGGCCGGCGCGCCCAGCCGCTCGAGCGCGGTAAGCACCGGCTCCGGGTGCGGTTTGGGATGCGTGACTTCGTCCGCGCCCACGATCACGCTAAATGCGTCCTCGAGCCCCGCGACGCGGAGCCCGCGCACGGCGCCGCTCCGCATCTTGCTGGTGACGAGGCCCAGAGTCTTGCCACGATCCCGCAGCGCCCGCACCGCCTCCACAACGCCGTCATACGGACGCACCAGCTCGTCGTGGTGGGCGAGGTTGTAGGCACGGTACGTCGACACCATGGCCTCGATCTCGGCGGGGTCGTCGGTGAACTGCCGGAACTGTACCCACAGCGGAGTGCCCAGCCCCTCCATCCAGACCTCGTCCGAGGGCTCTTGCCCGCGGTGCACGCGCATGGTGTGGCGATATGAGCGGAGGATCAGCTCGATGGAGTCGATGAGCGTGCCGTCGAGGTCGAAGAGGAATGTTGAGAGAGGCACGCCGGAAGGTAACTTTGGAGGTCGCATACGCCATGCGCAATTTCGAGACCGTCCTCACGCTGCTCGTCGGCGTCACCTTCCTGGCGCTGGTGGCGCGTCGCTTCCAGCTCCCCACCCCCGCGCTGCTCGTCGTGGGCGGGCTCCTGGTGGCCGTGGTCCCTGGGCTCCCCACGGTGCAGTTCGACCCACAGCTCGCGTTCCTGATATTCATCCCGCCGCTCCTCTACAGGGCCTCGTTG
>DASQAM010000284.1:0-2173 GCA_035635735.1 Gemmatimonadales bacterium
GCAGCACGTCGTTCCCTCGTATGACCTGACGACCCTCTGGGTCGCGAACAACCGCGGGAACAGCCTGACACCCATCGATCCGGTGACCGGTCGAGAGGGAACGAGGATACCCGTCGCGGATCCCTACAACCTCTACTTCACGCCGGACGGCAGGCTCGCGATCGTCGTTGCCGAGCGCCGCCGGGAGCTCGATTTCCGGGACGCCAAGACAATGGCGCTGGTCCAGTCGCTCCCGCTTGCATGCAAGGGCGTGGACCATATGGAATTCACGGCGGATGGACGGTTCGCCGTCGCCACGTGTGAATTCTCGGGCCAGCTCGTGAAGGTCGATCTCGCGACTCGCTCCGTCGTCGGGTACCTCACCCTCGACCCCGGCGGACTGGACAGCGCGAGCATGCCGCAGGACATCCGATCGTCCCCGGACGGCCGGGTGTTCTACGTCGCCGACATGAAGGCGAACGGGGTGTTCCTCGTGGACCCCGAGGGGTTCCGCCGTATCGGGTTCATCCCGACGGGGAAGGGGACGCACGGGATTTATCCGAGCCGCGACGGGCGCTTCATGTACATCACGAATCGCGGCTGGAACACGACGGCCGGCGGACGTCACGGGCCCGGGTCCATCAGCGTGCTCGACCCGCGGACGCGACGCGTGGTGACGACGTGGCCGGTGCCGGGTGGCGGCAGCCCGGACATGGGGAACGTGAGCGCCGACGGGAAAGAGCTGTGGGTGTCGGGTCGCTACGACGAAGAGGTGTACGTCTTCGACACCGAGACGGGACGGATGACGCACCGCATAAAGGTGGGCCACGAGCCGCACGGCCTGTGTGTTTGGCCACAGCCGGGCCGTTACTCCCTCGGGCACACGGGAAACATGCGATAAACAAAAACGACGTCGAGTAGAGACGTCGCGCAAAGGCGTCACCCAGAGACGTGGGGGTGGGATGAACAGGATCAAAGGGAAGCTGATTCTCGTCACCGGAGCGAGCTCGGGGATCGGGGAGGCCTGCGCCCGGCGATTCGCGGCCGAAGGGGCGGACTTGATTCTCTGGGCGCGGCGGGCAGACCGTTTGGAGCGACTGGCGGCCGAGCTCGGCACGACGCATCGCGTGTCGCTCTCGCTCGCGGTGGTGGACGTGCGGGACCGGGCCGCGGTCAACCGGGCCGCCGAGGCCCAGGTGCGGGCCGGTCGTCTGCCCGACGTCCTGATCAACAACGCGGGGCTCGCGAGCGGCTTCGCGAGGATTCACGAAGGTGATCCCGAAGACTGGGATCGCATGATCGACACCAACCTGAAGGGGCTGCTGTACGTGAGCCGGGCCATCATGCCGCACATGGTCGCACGGCGTCGCGGGCACGTCGTGAACATCGGCTCGACGGCCGGCCACCAGACATATCCGATGGGGAATGTGTACAACGCGACCAAGTTCGGGGTGCGCGCGCTCACGGAGGGGATGAATCTCGACGTCGCGGGCACGCCGATCCGCGTGTCGGCGGTGGACCCGGGGTTCGTCGAGACGGAGTTCTCCGAAGTCCGTTTCCACGGCGACAAGGAGCGTGCCGCGACGGTGTACCAGGGGTTCAAGCCGCTGTCGGCGGAGGACGTGGCGGATGCGATCGCCTACGTGGTGAACCTGCCCGAGCACGTGAACATCCTCGACCTGATCATCGTGCCGACTGCGCAGCGCAACGTGTACGTCGTGGATCGAGAGCAATGAAGGCGCGCCTGATCCTGGTGCTCGCGACGCTGACCGCGTGCGACAGCGGCAACGGCCCGCCGCTGCCGCAGGCCTCGAGTCTCCACGTGCTGCATGCGATTCGCGGTGGACCCTCTTTGACCGTGTCGGTGGACGGGGCGCGCAGCGGCACACTCGTCTTCGGTGGCCAGAGCCGGACCTTTCTCTCGCCGGGACTGCACGAGCTGGTCCTCGTGCCGTCGGATACGAGCCACAGCCTCATTGTCGATTTTACGGCGGTGGAGGGTGTGGGGTACAGCGCGTTCGCGATCGACTCAACGGCGGGGGCGACGCATACCGTCGAGCCCGTGATCGTGCCCGACACCGGGTCGTTGCCGGCGGTTGGGCACAGCCGATTGCGGATCGCCAGCTACGCGCCGGGGGCGCCGCCGATCGACGCCTGGCGTACCCAGCCCGACAGTTCAGGGCTGGTGGTGAGC
>DASQAM010000285.1:0-6595 GCA_035635735.1 Gemmatimonadales bacterium
GGATCACCGCTTCGAGCGTCGATCGCTCGAAGTCCATGGCTCCCTTGACGGCGTTCACGAGGTTGGGAATCAGGTCGTGGCGCCGCTTGAGCTGGACGTCGATCTGTTTGAATGCATTCAGCGTCTGGTTCTTGAGAGAAACGAGCCCGTTATACGCACCGATCACCCACGCCACCACGACCACCAGGAGAACCAGAAAAATGATCGAGCCCATGAGTAACTCCGTTCCGAAGTGATCGACCCTACGCGTTGGCCGAGGGGAGGAGTTTCGCGAGCGCCTGCCGCACGGCTTCGGCGACCGTCGCGTCCGCGGGGCCGAGCCGCGCGAGGGGATGGGCCGTCTCGACGTGCAGCTCGACGCCCCGGCCTACCGGAATGCGGTGCCAGGAGCTCGGGCTCTCCGGGTCGCGCTCGGCGTCCCGCGCCAGCCACGCCGTCAACGCCCGTCCCGACTTGCCGCGCGGCGGCGTGCCCTTGCTTTTGAGCGCCAGCCGGTCCGGCACCGGCAACGAAGCGCCCAGCGCCTGCGCGGCGCGGCGTTCCAGCACGTCACCGGTCTGGTCCTGCATCTCCTTGATGATCGTCGCCAGGGTCGTCCCCTCCATCTGCCGCAGCTTGATCCACAAGAGCTGGAGGAAGTGGCGGTAGGAATACGTCGCCGCCGTGCCGCGCCCTTCGGGAGGACTCACGAGGCCCCTGGTGACGTAGAACCGGATGGTCCGCTCGCTCGGCTGCGCCCGCGCGGCGGCGTTGATCGGTGTGATCGCGGACGCATCGAGCACCGCACCCACCAGCGAGGCGAGATCGCGCAGGTTCCACGGGGCGAGGTTGCGATACTCGCGCAGCGCTTGCAGCGGCTCGGCGTGCGACGCTCCCGTCACGCCTCGGCGCCTCCCCGCGCGCGCTCCTCTTCCATCCGGAACACCGCGGCCAGCCAATCCGTCACTTCGCGCAGGTTGAACGGCTTCCGAATCACGACGCACTGGTGCCGCTCGAGCCAGGTGCGCACCTCTTCTGCTTCTGCGTCCCCCGTCATGATCGCGATGCGGCCCTCGAACATCGGCCAGCGGTGCACGATGGCGAGATAGAGCGCGAGCCCCGACATCGTCTGCAGGTGGATATCGAGCAGCAGGGCGTCGGGCTGCTCGGCCGCGAGCAGCTCGTACGCGGTCTCGGCGCTGCCCGCGCCGATCACGCGAAGGCCGTGGCGCGACAGCGAGCGCTCCAGCACCCGGCGCAGCGGCGCCTCGTCGTCGACCACGAGGATCGTGCGGGGCGCCGCGTTCATGAGGCGGAGGCCTGTACCTGTTGCGGCGTCAGGAAGCGTTGCACCACACGCGCCAACGCTTCGCTCGAGTCGAGGGACAAACGCATTTCTCCGGCCGTGAGCCCGAGATAGGCCCGCGCGTGCAGCTGCAGCGTCTTGGTCTGCGCGTAGCCCAGCCGCGTCGCGACGTCCTCGATCGTGAAGCCGGGGTCCTGCAGCAGACGGTGGGCGTACAGCACCCGCGCAGCGGAGAGGAAGTGCCGAGGCGACGGTAGCCCCACGCGCGTAAACCACCGCTCGCACGTACGCCGGTCCACGCGCGCGCGCACCGCGACCTGCCCCACGGTCTGCACCTCGCCGGGCGAGCGCAGCGCTTCCTCCAGCACCCAGCGCAGTTCGCTCGGCAGCGGTGCGAGCGCGTCGCCCAGCTGGTCCAGCAGTTGCCGCGACGAGGAGCGCGCTTCCTCCTGGCCCAGCACCTCCCGCAACCGCGTCGGGTGGTCGTCGTAATTGGCGAACACCGCGTGCTGGATGCCTCGCTGGCCCAGGGCCAGGAGCACACCGGCGGTGCCGGGTGTGAGGGTGGTGTACAGCATCAGGGGGAGCGAGGGGAACAACACCCGCAGCCGCTCGATCTCCTGCGACCGCGCCTGGCCTGACAACAGCGGGTCCACAACCGCCAGCTCGACGGGCCGGCCGCGGATACCGGTCAGCACATCGTCCCAAGTTGAGACCTGCGCGACGATGAACCGGGAGCCCGCCGCCCGGCGGAGTTTGTGGAATTGGACGTCGGGAACGGCAGCTAATACGAGCATGAATCCCCCAAAACCCCTAAGTGCCGCAAAATCGCCCTAAGGTGCCGCAAAAACGCCCTAAAATTCGGACGCCCCCGGACCCAGGTTGTGATGTCCCTGTTGCGTCGACACCACACCTGGTCTCGGAGGTCACATGCCTCGGATTCGCGCCCTGCTCGCCCTGCTCGTCGTCGCCTTCGCCCTCTCCACCGTCGCCTGTGCCGACGCTACCGGCCCCCGCCACGGCTGCGATATCAACAACAGCAACACCTGCCGCTAGGCATCTCAGCCACCGAATTGCGCGAGGGACTCGGAAACCTCGCGCAGCTCGGTGGTTTGCACCACCGGCTCCGTCGCCAGCTGCGTTTCCCGCGCAACCGCCTGCTGGCAGTCGGGCAGCCCAGCCAGAATCCGCTCGATCCGAAACTCGAACTCATGCAGTCCGGCAGCGGCCGCGATCGCGAGTGCCTCCTTCAACAGCACCTCGGCCCGACGGTACCGCCCGAACCGCGCCTGGCCGATCCCCTGCTTCAGGTAGAAGTCCGCCCGAATGTTGGGCGGCATGTCCGCGAGCCGGTCTTCACAACGCTCCCGCCAGCGGGCGAACCCGACGTGATCCCGCCGATACGAGGCGCAGTGCATCAGCTCGACCAACGCGTTGCTGACCGTTTCCTGGGTGCGGCCGCGGCGGAACACCTCTGCCAGCGCTCGCTCCGCCCCAGTCGCGTCGCCGAGACTGAGGAGCATGGTTCCCATGTCACCCAGCGCGCGCAGTTTCGAATCGTCCTCTTCGTACAGCTGGAACGCTTGCCATGCGTGGGGGATCCCCTCGGCCGGCTGTCCCATGTAGTAGAAGGCGGCTGCGATGCCCTGCTCTGCACGGGCCTCGACATCCCGCTCGCCCGCGGCGCGGGCGTCCCCGAGGATCTCCTCGAGCCGGCGCTCGGCGTCCGCGAGGTTACCGCGGCCCAGCATCGTGTTGGCCCGACCGATCCGGCTGAGCAGGGCCGAGTAGCGGTCGCCGGCCAGGGTCGCCACCTCCCCAGCTTCGGTGTAGGCGGCGTCAGCTTCATCGAACCGGTTCAGCTTGCGGTGCACGCGGGCGAAACGCAGCTGCGCCGCGACCTGGTCCTTCGTGGACAGGCGGTTCCCGACGACCAGCAGCAGCGTGGTCAGGACATCGAGCGCTTCCTCGAGTCGCAGCTCGGCCTCGAGAAAATGCGCGTACGCGAACAGCGCCGGCGAGATGAGCTGGATGTCTCCGAGTCGGTAGGACTCCGAGGCGCTCCCGGCGATTCCGTGCACGTGCGCGCCTTCGGTCGCCGCGGCGTGAAGCTCGCGGCAGAACCGATCGGTTGCCACCCACTGATAATGGAATGCGTCCGTCGAAACCGGCGCCCGATCGGACGCCAGCAGGTCCACGAGCCGCAGCGCGAGAAACGCGCCTTGTCCCAAGCGCGCTTCCAGCGTGGTGGCCGATTCCGGACCGGACACCCGCTGCAGGAAGATCGCGTGTGGCAGCGATTCGAACTTCAGACGTGAAACCGGCATTCCTAAATGTTCTCCGAGTGTGAGGCTTGGCGAGCTGGCGCGTCCACCCCAGGGCAGGGGCCATGCCTCAACGCAACGTGCGGTCGGCTCAGAAGATAGCGTTTTCGAGGTGGTTCCGTTAGGCCGCAGATTTCGCGTTTTCTGGCTTTTCGCCGCGTGGTTCCGATGCCGGTCGCATAGCCACTCCTCCCCTTATTCCGGCCCATGCGCCGCGGCCTCACCCTCGCCGAGCTCCTGGTCGTGCTGGCGATTCTCGCAATCGTGACGGCCGTCACACTCCCGCGCCTGGCAGGCTTCCGGGACTGGTTGGCCGTAAACACGGCCGCACAGGAGGTGACCGCGGCGGTAGCGGTGGCCCGGCACTCGGCCGTCATGCAGGGCACACGCGCCCGAGTGCTGATCGCCGCCGACTCGCTGCGCATCGACCGCTGGGTCGGCGACTCCTGGGGCTCCGTTCACCGCTGGCCAGGTCCGGATCGGCATGGGGTCACGCTGGCCGTGTCCAACCCAGTGGTCGTGTTCGACGCCATCGGCATCGGATGGGGCGCGTCGAACACTACGGTCGTGCTGCGCCGGGGCACGTGGGTCGAGAAGATCACTCTGTCGCGCATCGGGCGGGTCAAGCGGTGGTAGCGGTGCGTGCAACCCTTTTCCGGGGATGGGCATCAAACGAGGTGGAGCCGCAGCACCGGCCTGGGAAGGGGCGTGAAACATCCCGCCGACCCGGCCGTATCAGGAGAGAGCATCGCGCAAGGGTCGCGGCCGAAGTGTGACGGCCACTTCGCCCGACCGCCAGCCCGGGGAGTCTTCAGCCCCGGGTTTGGTTTTTTTAGGGCCCGGGTGTCCGCACCCCGACCGCGTCGAAACTGAACGTGACGCGATCAGCCACGCGAACGGTGCCGGCCGGTCCGCCACGAAAAGGTCTGATGCCGTAGTCCGTCTGTTTTACCGAGAAACCGCCCGTCGCCCGCAGCGTGTCCGCCCCGACCTCCGTGCGAATGTCACAGCTCACATCACGAGTCTGCCCGGCGAGTGTGAGCCGGCCCTGGATCTGAAATCCGTCGGTGGTGCGCGTTACGCTATCTGAAACGAAGCTGATCACCGGATGCTCGTCCACGTGCAGTACCTCGGTCCGCATGGCTTGGGTGACCTTGCGGATCTCAGCCGTGTCGGGAGGCGTGAGGACCTCGAGACTGTCCCCGGGTACGACGATCTCCACACGCGACTCGGCGGGTGCGTTCGGGTGGTAAACGATACGTCCCGTGACCCCACGGGCGCGGATCAGATGCGCGTGGCCCGCGAAGCCGAACAGCCCCGCCTTGCCCGTCTTCACTTCAAACCGGCTGGCGGCGGACAGCACGTAGACCACGGAGTCCGGCTCGCCACCCTGGGCCCACACGGGAGTGGAACCGAGCGAGATCGCTCCAGCCAGGAGCGCGCAGCGAACGACGTTCATCCTCGACCCGGCGCGAGATAGCGGTTCAACCCCTGCTCGAACGGGAGCGGCCGGATGCCGAACACCGACTCGATCGCATTCGCCGGGGTGGCGCTGCCTTCGACCAGCATTTGCAGCTGATCGCTCGTCAGCGGCGCGGCGGCGCCGAGGACGTCGAACGCAGCCGCGGCCGCCCGCGCCAGCGCGAGCGGCAGATGCACGAGCGGACGGGGGCGCCGGGTGGCCCGCCCGATCGCGAGCAGAAATTCCTCGTAGGTCAGGACTTCCGGTCCGCCCAGCTCGAACGCGCCGGCGAGCGCCGGCTGCTCGACCGCGAGGGCGAACGCGAGGGCGACGTCCTCGACCCAAACGGGCTGCGTGGGGAAGCGGCCGTCGCCGAACACCGGGACGACCGGAGACCAGCGGTGCAGTCGGGCGATGGTGCGGATCGGCACGTTCTCCGGACCATTGATGATCGAGGGCCGGAAGACGGCGTTCGACAAGCCCGACGTGCGGACCAGCTCCTCGGCCTGCCATTTGGTCCGATGATAGCGGGTCGCTCCCGACTCGTCCCGGGCGCCGACGGCGCTCATGTGCACGAACCGCTCCACTCCGGCACCGCGCGCGGCTGCGAGCACGCGCCGGGTGCCCTCCACGTGCACGGCGTGAAAGGTGGCGCGACCCGTTTCCACGATGATGCCGACCAGGTGGACGACCGCGCGCGCGCCATGGGTGAGCGTCGAGAGTGCCGCCGGGTCGGCCAAATCGCCGGGGACGAGCTCGACGCCGAGGGTCTCGAGGGTTCGCGCCCGGCTGGGACTACGCACCAGCACGCGGATCGTATGTCCGCGTCGCGCCAGCACGGCGCTGATGTGCCGTCCCACAAATCCGGTGGCTCCGGTGACGGCGATCAGCACGACCGGCCCCGATCAGGTGGACCCTGTGCCGCCCTCGTCGAGGAACACGAGCGTGCGGCGCCGCGCGACCACCGAGACCAGTGCCTCGTAGACCTTGGGATCGAGCACCGTGCCGGAAAGGTCCGCGGCCCGCTCCACCGCCTTCTCGGGACTCATCTTTTCCTGGTACGCGCGCGACGTGCTGAGGGCGTCGAACACTTCGGCCGCTCCGATGATGCGGGCGCCCATCGGGATCTCCTCGCCACGCAGCCCGTCTGGGTAGCCGGTCCCATCCCACCGCTCGTGGTGGTGGCGCACTGCCGGGATGATGTCGCCAAGGTGTGTGAGCGGCGCGAGGATCTGGGATCCAATAATCACGTGCTGTTTGACGTGCTCGAACTCGTCGGGGGTGAGCGCACCCTGTTTGTTGAGGACCGATTCGCGTGTGCCGATCTTGCCGAGGTCGTGCAACCGGCCCGCGACCCGCACGTGCTCGACGTCTTCTTCCGAAATTCCGAGCTCGTGGGCGACCGTGGCGGAGAGGTCGGCGACGCGCGCCGAATGCCCCCGCATGTAGGGGTCTTTCGCCTCGAGGGCGTTCACCAGGGCTTCGAGCGTGGCGATCGACAGCCGCTCCAGCTTCATACGCTCG
>DASQAM010000286.1:0-1697 GCA_035635735.1 Gemmatimonadales bacterium
GCGTGAGCAACCTCGAGGCGCCCGCGGCGGTCCGGCTAGAGGAGGCGTGGCTGCAGCAGAACCTGCTCGACAATCGCCTGTCGTGGCTTGTCGGGCGCTACGACCTGAATACAGAGTTCTACCGGCTGCAGTCGGGGGCGCTGTTCATCAACAGCTCGTTCGGGATCGGCCCGGAGTTCGCGCACAGCGGCGTGGCCGGGCCGTCAATCTTCCCCAACACCGCCGTCGGTACGCGCGTCGACTTCAAGCCCTCGCCCAACGTCGTGTGGCGCGCGGCCGTCCTCGACGGCGTGCCGGTGGACCGCCCGGGGGACGGGACTCGGGTGTTCGCGTCGGGAGACGGCGCCCTGCTCGTCGGCGAGGTGGCGCTGCTCGCACGTCCGGACACAGGGAGCGTGCCCCGACAGCGGCGCTTCGGGATCGGCCGCGGACGGGCGCGTCCCTACGGGGGGAAGCTCGCGATCGGCGCGTGGTACTACACGGCGCGATTCTCGGATCTCGTCGACACGCTTCCCAACAGCGCGTCGGTGCAACATCGTGGCAGCGGCGGCGTGTACCTCATCGGGGACCTGACGGTGCGGTCGCTGACAGCCTTCGCGCAGCTCGGGCTGGGCGATGGCCGCGTGAACCAGATCGGCGGCTACATCGGCGGCGGATTCACGTTCACCGCGCCTTTCTCGAGTCGTGCGCAGGACGCGCTGGGGCTGGCAGTGGCAGCCGCGCGGAATGGATCGCACTACGAGCGCGCGCAGACGGCGGCAGGAGGCCCCGCCGCCGGGGAGACCAGCGTGGAGCTCACCTACCTGGCGCAGCTCGGCTCGTGGCTGACCGTGCAGCCCGACGTACAATACGTGATCCATCCGGGACGCACACGCGCGACGCGGAATGCCGTGGTGTCGGGGCTGCGCGTCGCGGTATCGCATTGAACCTTACACACCATCCAACCGAGGGCAGACCGCCCGTGAGCCGCATGATCGAGGCACGCAATCCAATCGGGGAATTGGTAACAGGGCGACAGTGGGACCAGTTGCGGGACGCGCTGCGGCCGATGCACCCGTCGGACATCGCGGACGTCATCATCGCGCAGCCGACCGAAACGGAAGGGATAATCTTCCGCCTGCTTCCGAGAGAGAAGGCGACGCGGGTGTTTGCGTACCTCCCGACGACGGAGCAGCGCCACCTGCTCGACTCGCTGTCCAACGAGCAGGTGCGCCACCTGCTCGATCAGATGAGCCCGGACGACCGCACCCATCTGCTCGAGGAAATGCCCGCCGAGGTCACGCGGGAGCTGCTCTTGCAGCTCGATCCCCAGGAGCTTCAGGCCGCGCGCCAGCTGCTCGGCTACCCCGAAAACACTGCCGGCCGGTACATGACGCCCAAGTACGCCTGGATCTATCCGGACATGACCGCCGCCGCGGCGCTCGACAAGATCCGGCAGACCGGCAAAGGGAAGGAAACCCTCAATTGGATCTACGTCATCGATGCCGGTGGCAAGCTGATGGAGGATGTTCGTCTCGCGAATTTGGTGCTCGCGCCCGCCGAGTCGAACGTCATGACGATCGACGATCCCGAGTTGGTCTCGGTGCGGGCCACGGACGACCGTGACAGCGTCCTGAAGGCGTTCGAGAAATACGACCGTGCGGTGCTGCCGGTAACCGACGATCGCGGCTACATGCTGGGCATCATCACCGTGGACG
>DASQAM010000287.1:0-3117 GCA_035635735.1 Gemmatimonadales bacterium
ACTCGGTCGCCGAGAGACGATAGTCAGGCTGGAGAACCAGACCGCCCTCGTGTTGAAGATGCTCGTACGATTGTACCGCCACCCCCCGCCGGACCGGTGAGGTACGCTCTCCCTGAACGTCTGTCCTCAACGGCTTCCCTCAACGCCTTTTCCTTAACGGTCTTAAGGATTCGTCGGCCGAATGTCGACTTCGCTGATCATCGCCCGGTCAGAAACCGTGAGGGTCGCGACTACCGCATGCGCCACATCCTCGGCAGTGAGGGCGCGGTCGGGGGCGGGGCGCACGCGCTCCCGCTTGTCCATGAACGGCGTCGCCACGGAGCCCGGGCAGATGGCTACGACGCGGAGGCCGCGCTTGCGCACCTCGAGCATCAGGCTCTTGGAGAAGCCCAGCACGGCGTGTTTCGACGCACAGTACGCCGTGCCCCCCTCCACGCCGTTCTTTCCCGCGAGCGAGGCGATGTTGACGATGGTGCCCGTGCCCGCGTCCAGCATGGACTTGAGGAACGCTCGCGTGACGAGATAGAGGGAGCGGACGTTTACCCCCATCGTCGCGTCCCAGTCCTCGAGCGAGAGCTCCACGAGGGGCCGGAACCGCCCGATCCCGGCGTTGTTCACGAGCACCTGTGGCACTCCTCGTTCCCGGGTTACGAACGCGGCGAACGCCTCCACGCGGGCGGGATCGGACACGTCGCACGGCATGCCGATGCAGTCGATGCCCTCCGCCTTCAGGTCGCGCACCGTGGCGTGTACATTGGCTTCAGTGCGCGCGCAGATCGCGACTCGCGACCCCGCCTGCCCCAGCGCCTGGGCCGTCGCCCGTCCAATTCCCTCGGTTGCGCCGGTCACGACGGCGAGCGAGCCGGCAAGATCCATAGGGACACAAATATACGGCACCCCCGCCTGGTCGGGGCGGGAACCCCGCGGCGTTGTAAGTACAGTTAGTTTCGGTTACGAGGAGGTCTACACCATGAACGCAGCACCCGTGCTCGTTTCCGACGAGACGGTCGTCCCACCTGAGACCGCACCCCGCTTTCCAACACCGCGCGAGGACGAGCTGCTCGACGCGTACTCCCGGGCGGTGACCGGAGCGGCCGAGCGGGTCGGTCCCGCCGTTGTGAGCGTCGAAGTGCGACACAAGGTTGAGCGGCGAGGCCGCCCCGCGCGGGAAGTGCCGGGCAAGGGGTCAGGGTTCGTGTTCACACCCGACGGGTTCGTCCTGACGAACAGCCACGTGGTGCATGACGCCGCGCGTATCGAGGTGGCGTTCGCTGACGGCCGGCCGGTCGCGGCGGAGCTCGTGGGGGACGACCCCGATACCGACCTGGCGGTCATCCGGGTCCCGCCGGTCTCGCTCACCGTCGCCGAGTTCGGTGACTCGGCTGCCCTGCGGGTCGGGCAGCTGGTCATCGCGATCGGCAACCCGCTCGGCTTCCAGAGTACCGTCACCGCGGGCGTCGTGAGCGCGCTGGGCCGCTCGTTCCGCTCCGTCGGCGGGCGGCTGATCGACGACGTGATCCAGACCGACGCGGCGCTGAATCCGGGAAACTCCGGTGGGCCGCTGGTGGACGCGCGCGGCCGCGTGGTGGGCGTCAACACCGCGGTGATCCTTCCCGCCCAGGGTATCTGCTTCGCCGTGGGCATCAATACGGCGAAGATCGTGACCGGCCAGCTCATCCGCCAGGGCAAGATCAGCCGCGGCCGGATCGGAGTCGCGGGACAGAACGTGCCCTTGCTGCGGCTGGCGCAGCGGGCGCTCGGCACCGACACGAAGAGCGGCGTGCTCGTGACGGGGGTGGAGCCGGACAGCCCGGCGGCACGCGCTGGAGTCGCGTCGGGAGACATCATCATTGGCTTCGACGGGCAAGCGGTCTCGGGGATCGACGATCTGCACCGCTTGCTGGTCACCGAGCGGATCGGTGCGCGCACGACCATCGCCGTGCTGCGTAACGCCGACCGTCTCGAGCTGCCGGTTGTCCCGGAAGAGTCCGGGACCCGGAACACCTGAGAAAGGAACATCAGATGGCCGATACGAATCCTGCCGCCGCGGGTCCCCTTCCTGCCGGGACTCAGGCGCCCGACTTCACGCTGCACAGTGCGCCGGATCAGACCGTCTCGCTGCGTGACTACCGCGGGCAGCCGGTGATTCTGGCGTTCTATCCCGCGGACTGGAGCCCGGTGTGCGGCGATCAGATGGCGCTGTACAACGAGGTCCGGTCCGAGTTCGAGGGTTACGGCGCCAGGCTGCTCGGCATCTCGGTGGATGGCGCCTGGTGCCACCGAGCGTTCGCCGACCAGCGCAAGCTGCACTTCCCCCTCCTCGCGGACTTCGAGCCCAAGGGGGCGGTGGCGCGGCGCTACGGCGTGTACCGCGAGGGCGACGGGTTCAGCGAGCGAGCGTTGTTCGTGATCGACGGTGACGGAGTCATTCGGTGGAGCTACGTCTCGCCCATCGCCGTCAACCCCGGCGCGGACGGCATCCTGCGTGCCCTGAACGCCGTCGCCGGCGAGCGGACGCCCGCGTGACCAAGCGCGATGCGGCCGCAGCACTGACTCTGCCGGTGGGCAAGCGAGACCACATTCGGGGCCCGGCCGATGCAGCCGTTACGCTAGTCGAGTACGGCGATTACGAATGCCCGCACTGTGGGCGCGCGTACCCCATCGTCCAGGCGATCCAGCGACAAATGGGACCAAGACTGCGGTTCGTGTACCGCAACTTCCCGCTGCGTGAGAGCCACCCGCACGCCGAGCAGGCGGCGGAGGCGGCCGAAGCGGCAGCCGCGCAGGGCAAGTTCTGGGAGATGCACGACCGTTTGTTCGAGCGGCAGTTCGCGCTGGACGGCGAGTATCTGATCGAATACGCGGGCGACCTAGGTCTCGATGTCGCGCGATTTCGGAAAGAGCTCACCAGCGGAGCGTATGCGCCCCGCGTGCGGGAAGACTTCCGGAGCGGTGTCACCAGCGGCGTCAACGGCACGCCGACGTTCTTCATCAACGGCGTGCGGTACGACGACTCCTGGGAGCTGGAGCCGCTGCTCGCGGCGCTCGAGGAAGCGGGGGTCGCTACGCGCTGATCGCGCCGGGAAAGCGCGACGGGTCGGGCGTGAAGCCCGGGAA
>DASQAM010000288.1:0-4355 GCA_035635735.1 Gemmatimonadales bacterium
GCTCATCGGCTTCTGGTTCAACGAGCAGATCAACGCCGACGCGGGCAAGAAGGCGTTCATCGTCAACCGGATCGGGGACTTCGGGTTCCTGGTGGCGATGTTCCTCATCTTCACGCACCTGGGATCGCTCGACTTCGAGACGGTCTTCACCAAGGCGCCCGCCGCTTTCCTGCCCGGGGGGGCGGCGGCCACGGCGATCACTCTCTTCCTGTTCCTCGGCTGCGCCGGTAAATCGGCCCAGATCCCTCTGTATATCTGGCTCCCCGACGCCATGCAGGGCCCGACTCCCGTCTCGGCGCTGATCCACGCGGCCACCATGGTGACGGCCGGCGTTTATCTGGTGGCCCGGTGTGGCGTGCTGTTCGCGCTCTCGCCGCTCGGCAGCGCCGTCGTCGCCGGGATCGGCGCGCTCACCGCGCTGTTCGCGGCCACGATCGCCCTCAAGCAGTGGGACATCAAGCGCGTGCTCGCGTACTCCACGGTGTCCCAGCTCGGCTACATGTTTGTCGGCGTCGGCACGGGCGCGTATGCGGCCGGCATGTTCCACCTCGTCACCCACGCCTTCTTCAAGGCGCTGCTGTTCCTCGGCTCGGGGAGCGTGATCCACGCCGTCCATCATGCGTTGCATGCGACCCATACGCACGAAGACGCCCAGGACATGCGCAACATGGGCGGGCTAGCCCGCTACATGCCGTGGACCGCAGCGCTCATGTGGATGGCCACGCTTGCGATCGCCGGGATTCCGCCGTTCGCCGGATTCTTTTCCAAGGACGAAATCCTCGGCGCGGCGTTCGCCGAAGCGGCCGTGCACCCCCTGTGGTACGGCTTCTGGGCCATGGGGATCGCGGCCGCCCTGCTCACGGCGTTCTACATGACCCGGCTGATGCTCTACACCTTCCACGGCCCGAACCGCACCGGCGAGCGCGCGCGAGACCACCTGCACGAGGCGCCGCCCGTCATGACGGGACCGCTGGTCGTGCTCGGCCTGCTGACCGTGACCGGCGGCGCGCTCAACATCCCGGAGCTGTTCCGCGGCCGCGCCTTCCTCGAGCACTGGCTCGAACCCGTGACGAGGGCCGCACAGCGCCTTCGGCCCGCGGTCGAGCTCGCGTCGTCGACCGAGTGGGCTCTGGTAGCGGGCGCGGTCCTGGTCGCTGCGTTGGGCATCGTCGGCGCGTTGCGCCTGCTCGAGGCGGAAGCCCTCGTGCCGGCGCGACTCGCGCCGCCCGAGACCGGCCTGGCCCGACTGCTCTGGAAGAAGTGGTACGTGGACGAGCTGTACGACGCGATCCTCGTGCGACCGGTGATGTGGCTCTCGCGTGAAGTGCTCTGGAAGATCGTCGACGCGCGAATCGTGGACGGCCTGCTCGTGAACGGTACCGCCGCCGCATCGCGGGCTGTCGGGTGGTTGGGGAGCCAGCTGCAGACGGGCGAGGTGGGCGTGTACGTAGTCTTGTTCGTAATCGGCGTCCTGGCCGTGGTCGGCGCGGCGGTGCGGTAGCCCATGTACCGCCAGTGGGTGCTCACCGCGCTGCTCGCGTGGCCCGCGGTCGCCGCCTTCGTCGTGATGGTCGCGCCGGCGCGCTGGGCCAAGCACCTCGCGCTCGCGGCCAGCCTCGTCGAGTTCGCGATCTCGGTGCCCTTGTGGTGGACGTTCGCGCCGGCGGGCGGCTTCCAGTTCATCCTCGATGCGTCGTGGATCCCGAGCTGGGGGATCCGCTACACGGTCGGCGTGGACGGGATCTCGTTGTTCATGGTCCTGCTCACCACGTTCTTGGTCCCGCTGTCGGTGCTCGGCAGCTACGCCTACATCACGACGCGCGAGCGCGGGTTTTATGCGCTGATGCTCGTGCTCACGACGGGCATGATCGGGGTGTTCGTGGCCCTCGATCTGTTCCTCTTTTATGTGATGTGGGAAGTCATGCTCATTCCCATGTACTTCATCATCGGGGTGTGGGGCGGGGAGCGCCGGCTGTACGCAGCCATCAAGTTTTTCGTGTACACCTTCTTCGGTTCGCTGCTCATGCTGGTGGCGATCCTGGCGCTCGTCTCCATCGTTGGCCAGCGCACCGGGGTGTACTCGTTTTCGTACACGCACCTGACGACGCACAGCGGCGGACTCGGGCCGCTCGGGTTCTGGCTGTTCGGCGCCTTCTTCCTCGCGTTCGCGATCAAGGTGCCGATGTTCCCGTTCCACACCTGGCTTCCCGACGCGCACGTGGAAGCGCCCACGGCCGGGTCGGTGCTGCTCGCGGGCGTCCTGCTCAAGATGGGGACCTACGGGTTCCTGCGGTTCGCGCTGCCCCTGTTCCCGGCCGTCGCCCTGCATCCGGCGGTGCAGCGGGTCATCGTGGCGCTTTCGCTGATCGGCATCCTGTACGGCGGCCTGGTGGCGATGGTCCAGCCCGATTTCAAGAAGCTGATCGCGTACTCGTCGGTCGCGCACCTCGGCTTCGTGATGCTCGGCATCTGGGCCCTGACGCTCCAGAGCGTGCAGGGCGCGCTCCTGGTGATGATCAACCACGGCATCTCGACCGGCGCGCTGTTCTTCCTGGCCGGTATGCTGTACGAGCGGCGCCATTCGCGCCTCATCGAAGCGTTCGGCGGCATCGCGAAGGTCGTGCCGCTGCTCGCAGCGGTGCTCACGATCGTCTCGCTGTCGTCGATCGGACTGCCGGCCACGAACGGGTTCGTCGGGGAGTTCATGGTGCTGCTCGGGACGTTCCGGACGTACCCCCTCGCGGCCACCATCGCGACGGCCGGCGTGATCGTCGCCGCGATGTACCTGCTCCCGGCGCTGCAGCGCGTGATTTTCAATCCACTCGACAAGAGCGTGAACGAGAAGCTCGCAGACCTGTCGCCGCGCGAGATCGCGGTGCTCCTGCCGTTGCTCGCCTGCATCGTCTGGATCGGGGTGTACCCGAAGCCCATCCTCCAGCGGATGGAGCCGAGCGCCCAGCAGCTGATTCAGTCGGTGCGGGTCAACGCGGCCTCGTCCACGGCGGCCCGGTGAGCCTCGACCTCGCGAACACGCGCGACCTGCTGCGGGCCTTGCTGCCCGAGCTGACGCTCACCCTGGTGGGAATGGTGCTCCTGCTCGTGATCGCGTGGCGGCATCGCACGGCCGCCGACCTGCGCGTGGCGGGGTGGGTCACCCTGGCGGGGCTCGCGGCGGCGGGCGCCGCGGCGTGGTGGTTGTGGTGGCACACGGCGCGCGCGATCGGAGCCCCGGCCATGATCGCGGTCGACGACTTCCGGTTCGTCGCGGACTGGTTGCTCCTCGGGACCGCGGCCCTGACCGTATTGGTGTCGTTCGAGTACCTCGAGCGCGAGCGCTTGCTCGTCCCCGAGTATCACGCCCTGCTCCTCTTCGCCACCTTGGGGATGATGCTCATGGTCGGCGGCGAGGATCTGATGGTGGTGTTCCTCGGGCTCGAGCTGATGTCGGTGGCGGTCTACGCGCTCGCCGGCATCAACCGCCACAGCCCTGCCGCCGCGGAGGCGGCGCTCAAGTACTTCCTCTTGGGCGCGTTCGCCTCGGGCTTCCTGCTCTATGGGATTGCGCTGGTGTACGGCGCGACCGCGACGACCAACCTCAGTCAGATCGGCGTGCAGGTCCGGATCTTGGGCCTGGAAGACAGTCCGATGCTCCTGATCGGCCTCGGGCTGCTGCTCGTGGGGTTCGGCTTCAAGGTGGCGGCCGTTCCGTTCCACATGTGGGCGCCCGACGTGTACGACGGCTCGCCGACCCCGGTGACCGGGTACATGGCGACGGCGGTAAAGGCCGCGGCGTTCGCGGCGCTGTTGCGCGTCCTGGGCGAAGCATTCGGCGGGGTTCCGGCGTGGCACCAGATCGTGTGGTGGCTCGCCGTCGCCACCATGGTGGTGGGAAACCTGGTCGCACTGGCCCAACGGACCGTGAAACGGATGCTCGCCTACTCGTCGATCGCGCACGCGGGATACCTGCTCGTCGCCGTCGCCACGGGGACGAGCGCCGGCTCGGCGGCTTTCATCTTCTATTTGGTCGCCTACACGCTGACGACACTCGCCGCCTTCGCACTGCTGGCCGCCAAGGGACGAGATGGGGAGCGCGACGTGCAGATCAACGACCTCGCGGGGCTCGGGACACACCGACCATGGTTGGCGTTCGCGCTGGCAGTTTGCATGTTGTCCCTGCTCGGCTTCCCTGGGACGGCGGGGTTCATCGGCAAGTGGTACATCCTCGTCGCCGCCACGGCGGCGGGGCAGCTCCCGCTCGCCGCGATTCTCGTCCTTACGAGCGTGATCTCGGCAGGCTACTATCTCCCCGTGATTATGGCGATGTACATGCAGCCCGAGCCGTTCGAGCAGGCCCA
>DASQAM010000289.1:0-4935 GCA_035635735.1 Gemmatimonadales bacterium
GGATTCACGCCGGTCTCCGCGAGAATCTTCTTCGCGTTTCTCGGGCCGATGCCGTAGATGTACGGGAGGGCGTACAGAATTTTCTTGTCGCGTGGCAGGTCGACGCCCGCTATGCGTGCCATGGCGTGCTATCCCTGCCGCTGCTTGTGCTTGGGACTGCGCTTGCAGATGACGCGGATGACACCCCGCCGCTTGATCACCTTACAATGCTCGCAAATCGGTTTGACGCTGGTCCGAACCTTCAAACGGCACGCTCCCGGAAAAAAATTCCAATTAAGTCTTGAACTATAGACGGGCCCGTAAGTTCACGCAAGGGGCGCGATTACGGCGCACTCCGCAACTCGACGAGCACCCATTCGGCACCCGGTTTTCGAAACCCCAGGAAGATCGTCTCGCGCCGTTCGTCGCTCGTGCCCGCGACCACGTAGCGCCGGTCCAGCTCCGCGTAGCCGCGTCCCGGCTCGACTTCCCGGACGGCGCTGACGCGCAGGCCCCGCTCGGCACCGGCGCGCAGGTGGCGGCGCAGCAGCTCGATGGCCTGCGCCCGGTCGACCGGCGCGGAGGGGTCGGCTCCAGGGATCTGCAGCACCACACTAGCGCTTTGCCCCACAACCGCTTGCACGTTGTGGGCGAGCCAGGCCTGGCGCACGCGCTCGGTCGCCTCCGCGAGCGAGCCCTGGGCCTGCCCGCTGCCCGTTACGACCGGGCTGACCACGAGCGCCGCCGCGATCCGCCACCCCCTCATAGACTCTCCATCAAGCGCTGGTACACCCCACGCGGGTCGGCGGCCCGCGTGATGGGACGCCCCACCACCAGGTGCGTCGCGCCGCGGCCGACCGCGTCCGCCACGGTGATGGTACGGGCCTGATCGTCCGCCGCATCGGCTGGCGCGCGCACACCGGGCACCACGATCCAGGCGTCTGGCCCGAGCATGTCGCGCAGCAGTGCCAGCTCGTGCCCCGACGCCACCACGCCACGGAGCCCCGCCGCCATCGCTAACCGCCCGAGGCGTTCAGCCTCGAACCCCAAGTCGGGCACGCCCCGCCCCACTACGCGTTCGAAGTCACCGGCCTCGTGGGAGGTGAGGACCGTGACGCCGACGACCGCCATCTCGCCCGCCGCCTGCGCGGCGGCGGCGAGCACTGCCGGTCCGCCCAGCGTATGGACCGTGACTAAGGCGACGCCCTGCGCTCGCGCCGCTTCCACCGCACCCGCCACGACGCTGGGAATGTCATGCCACTTGAGATCCAGGAATACGCGCACGCCGCGGGCCGTGAACTCGCGCACCAGCGCGGGCCCTTCGCGCACGTGCAGCATGGGGCCGATCTTGGCCCAGCGCAGGCCGGGAAGCCGGGCCGCGAGCTCAAGCGCCTCGCGCCCGCTCGGGAGGTCGAACGCGACGATGAGCTCAGTCACGGCCCAGCGCCTGCGCCACGCGCTCCGGGACGCGCGGATCGGCGAGGGCGGCGGTGCCGATCGCCACGAGCGACGCGCCGGCGGTGAGATACTCGCGCGCGTCACGCGCCGTACGGATCCCCCCTACTCCGATGACCGGGATGGCGACCGCCGTGCGGACTTTGCGCGTAGCCAGCACACCTATCGCCAGCAGCGCCGGACCGCTGACGCCCCCCGCCCCGTTCCCCAGTCGACGGTCCAGCATGCCGGGGATCGTATTCACCAGGGTGATGGCGTCCGCCCCTTCCTGTTCTGCCACCCGGGCCATGCCCGCGATGTCGGGGAGCACAGGGGAGAGCTTCACCGCGATGGGGCGAGTGGCCACCGCCCGGCACCGCCGCACCAGCTCGCGCAAGCCCTCGGGTGTCGCGCCGAACTCGAGCCCGCCGGCCTTGGTGTTGGGGCAGGACGCATTGATCTCGAACGCGGTGATCACCGCGAGGTCCGTGAGTCCCGCGATCACGCGCTCGTAATCCTCCATGGTGCCGCCGGCGACGTTCACCAGGACACGCGCGCGCCGCGTCGCTCCCGCGAGCCAGGGGAGCTCGTGCTCCCGGACGGCCTCGAGACCCGGGTTCGCGAGTCCAACGGCGTTCAACATTCCGCCTGCGAACTCGGCGACGCGCGGCGCGGCGTGCCCCCGGCGCGCCTCTGGCGTGACGGCTTTGGTGACGATTCCGCCCAGGGCTTCGAGGTCGATCACACCGGACACCTCGCGCCCGAAACCGGCGGTGCCGGAAGCGAGGAGGACGGGGTTTTGGAAGGAGACGCCGAACAGCGGGATCGGAGGGAGCGTCACCGACCCCTCGCCGGCGCGGCGACGGCGCGCTTGCGCTCGAGCTCGAGCAAGTAGGCGACGATGCCGTCGGCGATCGCGCTCGCGATCTTGTGCTGTCCAAGGCTCGAAGCGAGAAACGCGCCGTCGGTGCGATTCGTGGCGAACCCGGTCTCGACGAGAATGGCGGGTCGCCGGGCCGTGGTGAGCACCGTGAAACCCGCCTGCTGCACGCCGCGATCGCCGCCGGGATGGATCCGGGCCGCCGAGTCCTGGACCAGCTGGGCGAGCTGCGCCGACTCCCGCAGGTACTCGTTCACCTGCAGGTCCCGCAGGATGAACCCCAGGGGCCCCGTTGCGGCGCTCGACGTTCCGGTCTCGAAGCTGATTGCCTCGTTTTCCATCTGCGCCACGCGCTGCTGGTCTTCGGTCTTCGCGTCCGAGAGAAAGTAGGTCTCCACCCCGCTCACGCGGTCGGCGCGCCGTCCGTCGGGCATCGCGTTCACGTGGATGCTCACGAACAGTTCGCATGCCGCCTTGCAAAGCGCCCCGCGATCGGTCAGGTCGATGAGCGTGTCGGTCGACCGCGTGAGCGTGGCGACGATGGCTCGACGCGTCAGTTCCGCCCGTAGCAGCCGTCCGATGGCCAGCGTGATGTCCTTCTCCACCAGGTGGCCCGGGAAATAGCGCCCGGGGTTCCCCGGGTCGACGCCACCGTGGCCGGGATCGATCACAACGCCATGGCGCAGCCGTAGCCCGGTGATCGGGTTCGGCGCTGAGGCGGGGCTTGCGGGGAGGACAGGGGCGGTGGAGGACGTGGGGGGCGGCGTCGCGGTCACCGCGCTCGCGATCGGTAGCTCCACCAGACGCCCCGTGTCGCCGCCCGGGGCCGGCTCCCAGCGGTAGCGGCCGCCCACCGCCCGCGGCACGCAGTCAGCCAGCCAGTGCAGCGGCAGAAACACCGTGTCGCGCGCCACATACGGCTCCCCGACCAGGCCGTATACGACACCGCCGGCGCGCACGAACGGCGCGCCCAGCTGAAACACGAACACGACACCGGAGAGGCCGACGGTCACCCGCGATCCGTCGAGCGCCACCGTGAGACCGAGCGGCGGCCCGAGCCGGGGGGCCGCGACGGCGGCGCTGCCCCGCTCCGTGGTCACCGGCACGCTCGTCTCTCCCCGCGGCGTCGCGATCAGCACCGCCTGCGGCGTCGGGGCGGGCGGTGCGGTCACGAGCACGAGCCACAGCAGGACGCTCACGTCCGTTTCCCCTTGACGCCCCGCGCGAGCTCCCGCTCCGCCACGCGCCGCTTCAGCTCTTCCCGCTTGTCGTGCTGCTGCTTCGCCTTGGCGAGCGCGATCGCCACCTTGGCGAGCCCGTCCTTGAAGTACAGCTCGAGCGGCACGATGGTGAGTCCCTTGCGACTCGTGCCGCCGATGAGCTTGCGGATCTCTTGCGCGTGGAGCAGCAGCTTGCGGGAGCGTGCGGGCGGCGGGTTGTTGTAGCTGCCCGGCAGATAGGCGGAGATGGAGAGTCCCTCGAGCCAGACTTCGCCGTTGCGCACGTGCGCGTAGGCCTCACCCAGACTCGCCCTCCCCGCGCGCAGCGACTTGACTTCCGTTCCCGTGAGCACGAGGCCGGCCTCCCACGTCTCCAGGAGATGGTAGTCATGTCGCGCCCGCGGGTTGCGGGCTATGGAGACTCTGTCCACCGGGCCAGCGCAAGATAGAAACCGACTTCAGAGCGGTCAAGCCAAGAGTTGACTTGAGGTTATACCGCGGCTTACATTCGCCGTTCCCTTCCGTCGCCGAAGTGGTGGAACTGGTAGACGCGCTGGCTTCAGGAGCCAGTGGGCGCAAGCCCGTGGGGGTTCGAGTCCCCCCTTCGGCATTCCTCGACGTCTCGGCGTCTAGTATCTCGGCAGACTCGGGTCCACGTTTACGGCCCACGCGTCGATTCCACCCCGCAGGCTCCGCACTTTCGAAAAGCCCGCGGCCTTGAGGATCTCGAGCGCCTTGAGCGAGCGCGCGCCGTGGTGGCAGTGCGTCACGATCTCGCGGTGACCGTCCAGCTCGCCCAGCCGATCCGGCAGCTCCCCCAGCGGCATGAGCACCGCGCCGTCGATGTGGGCAATCTCGTACTCGTGCGGCTCCCGCACATCGACGACCACCAGCGCGGGGTTGCGCTGCCACTCGTCCCGCAGCTCGTGCGCGGTGATCTCCGCTCCGTCGTACGACGGCTCCGCGCCGATGCCACAAAACGCCTGGTAGTCGATCAGCTCGGTCACGGTCGGGTGCGCGCCGCAGACCGGGCATTCCGGATCCTTTTCTAGCTTGAGCTCCCGGAACTGCAGCTTGAGCGCGTCGAACAGGACAAGGCGTCCGATCAGGGGCTGACCAGCTCCGAGGATGAGCTTGATCGTCTCCATCGCCTGGATCGAGCCGATGATACCGGGGAGGACGCCGAGCACCCCGCCTTCGGCGCACGAGGGAACGAGTCCCGGTGGTGGCGGCTCCGAATACAGACAACGGTAGCAGGGCCCCCGCTTGGCGTGGAAGACCGACGCCTGGCCCTCGAATCGGAAGATCGAGCCGTAGACGTTGGGCTTATCGAGCAGGACGCACGCGTCGTTCACCAGGTACCGGGTCGGGAAGTTGTCCGTCCCGTCCGCCACGATGTCGAACTCGCGGATGATGTCGAGC
>DASQAM010000290.1:0-2832 GCA_035635735.1 Gemmatimonadales bacterium
GCCAGCCGCTCGTATTCCGACGCTACTACCAGGTGACGCGCGGGCAGGCGGCCGTCCACGAGCAGCGTTTTGGGCGCCGCCGCAACCACCTGCACGGGGTCGAGCCCGGTGTCGAGCAGCTCGACGACGTTCGCCTCGAGCTCCGCCACCCAGTCCGCGCCGGCGAAGCCCAAGTCCCGGCTGCCGAGGGCGAGCATCTCCACGATGTTCTGCGGCTTGAGGATCTTGGCTTCGGTGTCCGGCAGGGACACGTCGGGCCGATAGCCGCGGGCGCCGGGGCGAATTCGGATGCCGGCGTCGCTGAGCAGAGTCAGCACCCCTTGCTCCATGCGGCCTTTGGGGAGGCCGAGGCGCAGGGGCGTCGAGGAACCAGATTGTCGGGACATCGTTGTCGCTCCGAATCGTTGGCCGAACCGAGGCCCCGGAGCTACGACGTCCCTAAAAGCACGACGCCGGCCCCGGGGGGTCGGCGTCGGCGATGGACTCAAGGTGCTGCGCTCTACTCGTTACCTTGGCGTACGCCCCCGGCTCCCCCCTTGCAACGGGTGGTGATGGTGGTGCCGGTGATGCGAACGGGTACGCTGCATGAGCGATAACTAAGCCCCCGGCCCAATCCCTGTCAACCACCCGAACGTATGGTTGACACGGCGGCACCTGCCGGGTAAATAGCAAAATCATGATCGCGCACCACACCACGACCTGTTGTTGTCCGGCCTGCCGGATGATGTGTCCCTGCCCTTCGGGGAGCGGACGCGGCTGTGGCGCTGTGGTTGCCGGCATCGGATGACGCTCGACTAGCTCGAAAACGGCACGCGCGACGCAGATCGGGCCCGCTTCCCACGGAAGCGGGCCCGTTTTTTTGAATCGCCCCCTACGTCCTCACCCCCTGTCCCCCTCTCCGTTCCGGAGAGGGGGGACGAAGGGGAGGGTCGGAGAGAGAACAGATGACTCAAGCGGAGCAGGTGATCGAGAAGCGCCTCACCCTGGCGCGTGGCTTCACGCTCTGGCTCACCGGACTGTCGGGAGCGGGCAAGTCAACGCTCGCAGCGGCGGTGAGCAAAGAGCTACGTGATCGGGGCATCCCGGTCGAAGTGCTCGACGGCGACGAGGTGCGCCAGAACCTCTCCAAGGGCCTGGGGTTCTCGCGCGAAGACCGCGACACCAACATCCGCCGCATCGGTTACGTCGCGAAGCTGCTTGCGCGCAACGGCATCGCGGTGATCACCGCCGCGATCTCACCCTACCGCGCGATCCGCGACGAGGTGCGCGGAGAGATCGGCGCGTTCGTCGAGGTATATGTGAAGGCCTCGCTCGACCAGTGCATCCGCCGCGACACCAAGGGGTTGTACCGCCGGGCACTGGCGGGGGAAATCCCCCAGTTCACCGGCGTCTCGGACCCCTACGAAGAGCCGCTGGCGGCGGAACTCGTGATCGACACCGAACGCGAGGAAGTCGCCGACAGCGCGTCCCGCGTGATCGATCGCCTCTTCGAGCTCGGACACCTGCGGAGTCCTGGCGATGCTTAGCGCCGCGCAGGTTGGCGAGCAGGCCGAAGCCCTCAGGGATGCCGATCCCGAGACGACGCTCACCTGGGCGGTGGACACGTTCCCCGATAAGGTGACCCTGACTGTGAGCTTCGGAGGGGGCGGCGTCGTGCTCGCACACCTGCTCAGCCGCATCGACCGGACGGTGCCGGTGATCTTTCTCGACACCGCCTTCCATTTCGCCGAGACGTACGCGTTCAAAGAGCGGTTCGCCAGACGCTACGGCCTCAATGTCATGGACGTGAAGCCCCTGACCGACCCGGGTCCGCTGTACCAGACGGACCCGGACCGCTGCTGCACCATTCGCAAGGTCGAGCCGCTCGCGCGGGCGATCGCCGGGTTCGATGCCTGGATCAGCGCGGTGCGGCAGGATCAGTCCTCCAGCCGCTCGGCGACCGAGGTCGTCGAGTATCACGAGGTCGATGGCCGGCCGATCGTGAAAGTGTTTCCCCTGGCGCATTGGAGTCGGGCGGACGTGTGGCGCTACATCCTGGAAAACGGCGTGCCGTATCACCCGCTGCTCGACCAGGGCTACTCGAGCATCGGCTGCTGGCCGTGCACCCGTCCCACGGCGCCTGGCGAGGCCGAGCGCGCCGGGCGGTGGAGCGGCACCGGCAAGACCGAGTGCGGGCTCCACACCTTCACCATCAAGCAGGAGGTCTAAGTGGTGAGCTCTGACACAACCCCGATCGCGGCGCATGGCGGGCCGCTGGTGAGCCGGGTGATCGCTGGCGAGGAGCGCCCTGCGGCGCTCGACCTGGCGGCCGCGCTGCCGTCTCTCGCGGTCGACGCGCGGACCGTGGCGGATCTCGAGCTCATCGCGACTGGCGCGTACAGCCCGCTCACGGGCTTCATGGGTCTCGCCGATTACCAACGCGTGCTCCACGAGATGCGTTTGGCCAACGGGCTCCCGTGGTCGCTCCCGATCACTTTACGCGTGACCGATGCCAGAAGGATCCGCGACACCGTGGCGCTCGAAGCGCCGGACGGGCGGGCCGTCGCCCTGCTCCAGGTCCGCGAGGTGTTCACTCACTCGAAGGAAGAGGAGGCACAGCTCGCGTACGGGACGAGCGACCCCAAGCATCCCGGTGTGGCTCAGCTTTATGGCCAGGGCGATTTCCTGGTCGGGGGAGACATTCGCCTACTCCGGCGCACCGCTCCGACGTTCCCGGAGCTGGCGCTCGATCCCGCAGACACGCGACGCGCGTTCGCCGAGCGCGGCTGGCGCACCGTGGTCGGTTTTCAGACGCGGAATCCCGTGCACCGGGCGCACGAGTACATCCAGAAG
>DASQAM010000291.1:0-9383 GCA_035635735.1 Gemmatimonadales bacterium
GTACGCCGGTGCCGATCGCTCCGGCGGTTCTCTTGACGGACCAATATGACAACCCGGTCCCCGGGGCGTCAGTGACCTTCTCGACGCCCGATGGAGGCGGCAGCGTCACCGGGACGCCCGCGACTTCGGGGGCGAACGGGATCGCCGCCGTCGGCCGCTGGACGCTCGGCGCTGCGGTCGGCACCAACCATCTCGTTGCGATGGGCTCCCCCTCCTCCGGCTTGACCCCCATCATTTTCACGGCGACGGCCACGCTGGAGGGTGGCGCGAGGATGGCCTTGCATGCAGGGAACAATCAGACCACGCGGGTGAACACGGCGGTACCGATCCCGCCATCCGTCCGGATCACGGACGCGTCCGGGAGTCCCATCCAGGGGGTCCGCCCGACATTTGGCTTCATCCAGGGCGGCGGTTCCATCGGCGGCATCACGCCAGCTTCGAACGCTGACGGCGTGGCTGCCGTTGGGTATTGGACGCTGTGCTGCACGCGCGGGACATATATCCTCCGCGCTACGCTCGCGGACGTCGTCGACACCGTCTATTTCACCGCCACCGGCACCGCTGGGGCCCCCGCAACGATGGCCGTGCAAGCGGGCAACAGCCAGAGCGCGACCACCGGCACGGCAGTGCCCATCCGCCCGGCCGTCATCGTCAAGGACACCTTCAACAACGCGGTACCGCGAGTCGACGTCACGTTCGTGGTGACCGAGGGGAACGGTAGCGTCAGCGGCGGCAATCCCGCCACGACCGACACGAACGGGATCGCCACGGTCGGCAGCTGGACCCTCGGTCCCACGCCAGGCTCAAATGCCCTCGCCGCGACGGTCGGGGGCGTCAACGCCACCGCCACGTTCACGGCGACGGCGACGCCGCGCCCAGCGAGCTCGACCAGGACCACCGTGACCGCCACACCCACCGCCATCATCGCGAGCACCGGTACGAGCGCCACGACCGTCACCGTAACCGCCCGGGACGCAAGCGGCCTCCCGATCGGCGGCGCGGCCGTCGTCCTGACGGCTTCGGGATACGGTAACACGCTCACTCAACCGGCCGGCACGACCGACGCCAATGGCGTGGCCACTGGCACGTTGAGCTCGACTGGACGGGGCACCAAGACGGTGTCGGCAACCGTCGGTGGCGTCGCCATCACGCAAACGGCCACGGTGACGGTCAGTGCGGGCCCCGCGACGACGATCGCCGTGTTGCGGGGCAACAATCAGACCGCCGGAGCGGGTACCCCGGTGTTCACACCGCCCGCTGTTATCGTGGGCGACGCGTTCAACAACAGCGTGCCGGGCGTCAATGTGACGTTCGCCGTCACGGCCGGGGGCGGGAGCGTCAGCGGCACGAACCCGGTGATCACGGACGCCGGCGGCATCGCAGCGATCGGCGGTTGGACGCTCGGCGACCAGGTGGGCACCAATACCCTGAGCGCGACGGCAGACGGCAGCGCCATTGCGGGCAACCCCGTCACGTTCACGGCTACGGGCGTGGGCGAGTTCTGGACCCGTCTGGCGTACTTGCCGACGCCCCGATATTTCCTGGCCGCCGGTGCTCTCAACAGCACACTCTACGCATTGGGCGGATCGACTCCTCAGGGCAGCGGCAACCTAAGCACCGTGGAGGCGTATAGTCCGGCGACGAACGCCTGGGGACCCAGGACGTCAATGCCCACCCCGCGCTCCAGCCTTGCCGTGGGGGTCGCGAACGACGTGCTCTACGCTGTAGGCGGCTGGAACCCCGACCCCACGGGCACCACCCTCACCCTGGCGACCGTCGAGGCGTACGACCCCGCGACCGACACTTGGATCACCAAGGCTCCGATGCCCACACCTCGGGCGGAGCTGGCCGTTGCCGTGGCCAACGGGATCCTGTACGCGATCGGGGGGGCGGGCGAACCGACGCCGTGTGATTCCGAGCCCTGGAGGCTTTGCTCCCATATGCTCGGCACGGTCGAGGCCTACGACCCGGCGACGGATAGCTGGACCGCTAGGACCAGCATGCCGACACCTCGCATCATCTTCGGGGCGGCCGCTGCCAACGGAATCGTTTACGCTGTGGGTGGTCAGGGGTCAGGCAACAGCTGGCTCCAAACGCTCGAGGCCTACGACCCCGCGACCGATACCTGGACCACCAGAGCCCCCATGCCGACGGGCCGGTTTGGCCTCGGCGTCGGCGTCATCGACGGAATCCTGTATGCCGTGGGCGGTGAGGTGTTTAACGCCGCCACTACGGTCAATGAGGCGTACAATCCGGTGACTGACAGGTGGAGTACGAAGGTCCCGATGCTCGAGTGGCGGCGATTCTTCGGCGCCGCGGTCCTCAACGGTCGCTTCTACGCCGTGGGAGGGAGCAGCAGTGCAGCCAGTAACTGGCGGCTCGATCTTGTGGACGCCTACAAGCCGTAGGCGTCGCCCGAGCGGGACGTGACCTCACATCGATTTCTGCTGCGAGACTTCGTGGGGCGGTTGAGCGGCCGCGAATCCCCGGTAGAGCAGCAGATCGTAGATGATTTTCAGCGTTCCGGCAATGAAGAACGGCATGCTCATCAGCGAGGGGCGAGCATACAGGAATCCCGCGAACACGGGGGCGAGGGCGGCCCCGATCGTTCGGGCCACACCTGTGACGCCGCCCGCCGCCGACCGCTCTTCCGGCCCGACCACGGCCATGATGTAGGACTGCCGGGTCGGTACGTCCATTTGACTGATACTGAAGCGCGCCAGCAGCACCAGTGTCGCGAGCGGCAGGCTCGGCATCAACGGCACGAGAATGAGCAGGATGTTGGACGGCAGGTGTGTGAACACCATGGTGCGGACGAGGCCGAAGCGCGCGGCGAGTCGTGACGCCAACAGTGCCGAAATCCCGGCCAGGACATTCGCCCAAAAGAAAATCGCACCGAGTGTAGCGGGGTTGACACCAAAACGCAGATAGAACCAGTAGGCAGCAAAGCTCTGCACCACAAAGCCGCCTGCAAAGGAGTCGAGGGCGAAGAGCCCCGATAGCCTGAGCACCACTCCCCATGAGCGACCGATGCCGAAGGACCCCGCTCCAGGCACGCTCACTTCAGCGGCGGGCGAAAGACGGGTGAACTGCAGCGCCAAGACGACTCCCAAGACGGCGTACAGCAAGACGACAACCCGATAGCTCTGGACGGGCGCTATGGCGGTCTTCTGCAGGAGATGCGACAAGGTCCCTCCGCCAAGTGAGCCCAAGGCGGTCGCAAACGACCCCACGAGGGTGTACCAGGCGAATACCGCTGTCCGGGCGTGACCGGGAACAACCTGCGACAGCGCGGCCTGCTCGATCGAGAGAAACGGCCCGACCTCGTTGCCACTCGGACTGATGACGCCGATCGTCCCGGCGACGACCAAGAACGCGAAATTGCGGGTGGAGGCAAACGCCAGACCGGCAGCCGCCATGAGAATGGCACCCACGATCAGTATACGGCGGCGCCCGATCCGGTCGGCTTGCGTCGTGAGGTAGAGGGAGACAACCGTATCCCCGACCAGCGTGAGGGTCAGCAGCACGCCGGTTTGGGACGTACTCAGGCCGAGGCTGGTCAGATAGAAGACCAAGACCACAGATAACGCGCCGTAGGCGAACAGACGGGTACACCGCGTCAGGAAGAGCAGCCACCCATCGCGCGTCAGCACGCGGAAAAGCGAATATCTTTGAATGCCACAAGTGTACCGGACGAGATTTTGCCGAGCAACCTTTTTCGCTGCGGCTACTTCCACCTCACCGGGGGGACTTCATGAGCGTCCTGTCGAGCCTGCATCATTTCAGCGACTGGGGCTTGTTGGCACTCCGGCTGGGTGTCGGGACCGTCTTTCTCGTCCACGGCAACCAGAAGCGCGCCATGTGGAAGATGCAGCCGTCGGCTCAGATGCCGGCGGGCCTGCTGTCGCCGCTGAGGATCTAGGCGCCCTGATCGGAGGGTGTGTTGATGGTGGCGCCTTTTGGCCGCACGGGGAGGCCGATTTCTCCCGCCCACCCGTCCGTCAGCTCGAACGTCTGGCCCATGTCGAACTGGAGCACGCGAAGGCGCCGGCCCAGGTCCTTCAGCGCCCAGATGACCGTGTGCTGGACCTCCGCCGAGGACCACTGGCCGAACTCGTTATGACTTAGATCCGCCTGGAGGGCGGCGGCGACGCGGGAGGCGAATTGGCCATGGGGCTCCTCAGTCTGCCTGTGAGATTCCCGTAGTCCCTTTTGAGGACCGGCACCCTCACCCCAGAGCACCCACTCCAGGGTGACACCCTTCACGCCGCGCTCCCGCGCCCTCGTCACGATCATCCGCGCCACGTCCGCTGGGAATTTCTTCCGCTGCGGCCACTTCTTGATCGCGACCTCCGTGACCGGCGTTCCGAGCTCGGCGGCGAACTGTCGATAGGTGAGCGAGATGGCTGGCCAGGGGCTGAAGGCGTCGAGCAGCCGGGCCAGCCGTTCCGAAACGGGGCCCTTTTCAGCTCCTTTTCTAGCCTTGACAGATGACAATTTGGTCCTAGTTTAGTGACCTAATGGGTGCCAAGTTAGCGTCCGCAACAGATCCCCAATGAGGACAAGGTGTCACGCTTGCGGCCTGCCGTCAAGAGGGGACAACCACGCACGCGCGTGTGCCCATAAGGAGCGATGCCAGTGCTCGGATTAGGGATGATCATCGGAGTACGGAGTACCCAGTTTCGGGAGGACCACATGGTACGGAAGGCAGAGATGTTGGCAGCGAAGTTGGGGAGCGTCGAGGGTGAGGGTGCGCCCGAGCGCGAAGGCTTGAAGTTGGCTGAGGATGTGTCCTTCAAGGAGCAGGTGATCTTCACCGGCTCCACGGACTGGACCCCGGACCAAGCCGAGCACTACATCGATTGGCGGATCCAGAGCGTGGATACGGACATCGCCAGGCTGCGCCAGCAGCTCGACGACCTGATCGCCCAGCGCAAGCGCTGGCTGGCCGTCACGGGCGGCCGCTCCAAGGTGTTCGGGATCGCGAACGGCAACGGTCACGGGGCGACGACGCCGGCGTAAGGGAGAACCGGGGGAGCCGAACCGGGTGAGCCGCCGCCCCGCAACGCCCTGCGTTGTGGGGCGGCGTGTTCTTAGACCTGGCGTCGGTCGCGGGGCGTACGCTGCGCGGGAATCGGGAAGGTGATCTCGAAGGTGGAGCCGCGACCCACCGCCGAATCCACCTTGACCGAGCCCCCGAACATGTCCTGGGTGATTTGACGCACCACCAACAATCCCGTCCCCGAGCCCGAACCGAACTCCTGGGTCGTGAAGCCCGGCTCGAAGATCCGCTCGAGATGCTCCCCCGCGATTCCCACGCCGTGATCCTGGACCGTGAGGCGCAGCGCCTCGCCCACCTGCCCCAGAGTGACCACGACCGGTGCGTTCCGTTCCCGCGACGCCGAAACCGCGTTGCGGATGAGGTTGGTGAGCACCTGATAGAGGGCGTTGGGATCACCCTGGAGAAAGACGCCGCTCACGGTGATGACCCCTTGGAGGGTCACGCTGCGTTTGAGCGCCAGCGGCCGTTCCAACGCCACGCATGACCGGACGACGTTTGCCGCGTCGAACCGCTCCGAGCGGGCCAGCCCTCCTCGCGCGCGATCCTGAATCGAGCGCAGAAACTGGATAGCCTGGTCCATGCCTTCCCCCACGCCCGCGAGCTCGCTGAGCAGCTCCGCTCGGAAGGAAGGCGCCAGCGATTCGGTCGTTCGGATCAGATCGAGGGACAGATCGAGGCTCGCGAGCGCGGCGGTCAAGGGATTGGCGACCTCGTGCGCAATCACGCTGGGCTGGCGCACCAGCTCGGCGAGGGCGTCGGGCTCCGTCAGGCGAGGCCGGCTGACCACCGGGGGCTGCTCCACCAGGCCCAGACAGAGACCTGCCAGCTCGAGCGTGATCCGCTCCCGGCTGCGGCGCTCGATGCCGTCGGGCGGCGGTGCGGCCGGCTGCCTCCTTACGGGGGCGACACACCAGGGCCCGGCGTCATCCAGCCGGCAGCCGACCCAACGACTGCCCTGAATGATCGGGGCGCCCCAGTGATGGAGCGTACTATCGAGGTCGAGGCGTGTGTCCGGGGACTCGGCGCTCGCCGCGCTGGTCATGACCGGGATCACCTCGGCGCGCGACGAAACCTCCCACAGGGTGACCGCCCGGCCCTGCAGGGCCACGCTCGCTTCACGTAGGACCTCGCGACGATGCTCTTGCATCCGATGTCATCAAGTTTGCGACGAGGGGAGCCCGGTCCTAGGGTGTTTTTGCGGCACGGAGGGGTGCGAATGCGGCAGGACAGCCGTCAGCCCTCCCCCTTGCGGCGCCGCTTGCCCTCCTTTTCGAGGTCCGCTCTGCGGCTGGCGACCATCACGCGATCGCGACCCTCACCCTTCGCCTGGTACATCGCCGCGTCGGCGCTCGCGATGAGCTCCTCCGGCGTGTCGCCGTGGGTGGGATACTCGGCCGCGCCGACGCTCACGGTCATCGTCCCGCCGCCAAACTCCTCGGCCGCCACGCGGGCCCGGATCCGCTCACCCACGGCAGCCGCCGTCGCGATCGGGGCCTCGATCAGCATCACGAGGAACTCTTCCCCGCCGTAGCGTGCCACGCTGTCCACGCCGCGCGTCATCTTCCGAAGGATCTCCGCGATCTTCACGAGCGCGGCGTCCCCCCCGAGGTGCCCATGCGTGTCGTTGTACTGCTTGAAGTGATCGACGTCGGCCAACAGCACCGAGAAGGTGCGCCGTAGGCGGCGCGACCGCTGGACCTCGTTGGCCAGCGTCCCCATGAGATGTCGCCGGTTATACAGTCCGGTGAGCGCGTCGGTGACCGAGAGACGCTCCAGCTCGCCCTGACCCTCGCGCTCCCGCAGGCGGGTCACGAGGTTCTTGAACACCTGCGTCAACGTGCCCACCTCGCCGCGTCCGGTCGAGGGGATCTCGACCGAGAGATCGCCCGCGGCGACTTTCGCCGCGGCGCCCGCCAGGCGCTCGATCGGACGGACCATGAGCAGGCCGACGTAGGCCACCAAGCCTGCTCCCGCCAGCAGCAGGAGCAGCGTCACGCCGATGCCGCTCCCGGAGCCCCCGGACCGGCGGAGCGCCTCTGCGCGTGGCATCTCGACCACCGCCGCCCAGCGGAGCGCCGGTACGCGCCGCAAGGTGCCGACGACATCTCGCCCATCCGCGCGTTTGTACTGCACGATCGTGCCTTCCCGATCGATGAGCGCCTGCGCCGTCGCGGGCGGAAGCTTGGTCCGCATCAGCTCTGCAGAGCTGCTCCGCGACCGCAGGATCAACCTGCCCTGCTCGTTCATCAGGTAGACATCGCCCGAGTCGGCGGGCGCCAGGCGCTGCAGGATGTCCGCGACCGAACGCAGATTGACTTTCGCCAGGAGCGCGCCGACGTAGCGCCCGTCCGCCTGGCGGATCGGGACGGCGAGCGCGAGCGCCGCCTTCCCGAGTCCCGCGTCCCAGTAGGCGTCGCCTACGAGCGCGTCGCCCGTCCGGAGGGCGGTCAGCCGGTCCTGCGTGAACTGCACGCCACTCATCCGGCCGCCGCTGCTCGTCACGAAGCGGCCTCGCGCGTCGAGCACCAGCAGCGCGTCGCAGTCGGGGCAGCGCTCGCGCACCGAGTTGAGATAGTCGCGCAGCCGGCCTAGCGCCTCAGCGTTGCCCTGCATGCGCGTGAGATTCTCCGACACCGCGTAGGCGGTCGCCGCCGCCCGCAGGTCGCGTAACCGATCGTTGAGCCACTGATCGATGTCCCACGCCGCGTCGGCGCTCGTGCCATGCAGCTCCAGCGCGACCTGGTCGCCGATCCCCTGCCGGTTCTGACGATGAGACGCGACGGTTACGGCGAGCGCGGGAACGAGCGTCGCCACCACCGCGAACACCAGCATCTGGTTCCTGATGGTGTCGAGGTGCAACGCACGCAGCCGGCGCGCGATGGTCTCTACCCAAACGGTCACCGTCGGTCGTCCTCCAGGGGTACAGCAAGATTCACTTTCCGTCACCCCCCGCAAGTTCTCGTGAACCCTTCCAAACACCGGGCCGGGTGGCGTGACGAATATCACCCCGCGTAGGGTCGCAGGTCATCACCGGATTCTGCAACGCATCACGCGGTAGACGAGACGCAGGTCCGCCCGGTCAACCTCCTCCTGGCCCGTAACCCTCCACCCCACTTGAGGTAGCAGCGAACGCCGAGCCCGGCATACGCCTTGCTTCAACTGCTATGCCCCTGCACCACCGCTGCCCTCCTTCCTCCACATGAGGACTGCAATGGCCTGGAAGCTCTTCGGACACGAGACCACCCCGGCGCAACTCCCGGCGGAGCTTCGCTCCATTCTCGCTCAGATGCAGCGCGAGCGCGTCGCGTTCGAGGCGCTCACCACCGGGGCTCGTGACGCGACTCAACAGCTCACGCAGCTTACGCAGCCGATCGCCGAGGCCCAGAAGGTCGTAGCGGAGATGCAGGGGCGCGTGAAGGCGCTTGAGCGGCTCGTCCCCGTCCTGGCCACGCTCGACGAGCAGACCGAAGGGGTGTCGCGCATACAGCGCCGCACCGAAACGCAGGTCGAGCATACAGCGGGAGAGGTCAAGACCCTTCGTACCGAGATCGAGCGGCTGCGCGCCACGTTCGACGGGGCGCTCGCGCTGAAGGGCGATCTCACGAGCCTGCTCGAATCGGCTGGCGTCCTCAAATCGCTGCGCGCCGACGCGGACACGCTCACGGGCCAGGTGCGCGACCTCTCCAACACGTTCGACCGCGCGCGGCAGCGCCAGGACGAATTGAATCGCGCCGGTGAGGGAGCGGCCACCCGGCTGCACGCGCTCGAGGAGCGACAGCAGCAGGTGCAAGGAAGCGTCGGAGCAGCGCAGACCCGCGTGACCGGGCTCGAGGAGGGGTTCGCCCATCTCACGCAGGCCGCGGCGGACGCGGCCGACACCAAGCGACAGGTGGGCACGCTGAAGGCCCTCGCCGATTACGTCACGCAGAAGGTCGCGGTGTTGGAGCAGCGGCGCGAGGTGGTAGATCGCGCCATCGGTCAGGCGACGCAGCTCGATGACGTCCTGCGGGACATCGACGCCAAAATTCACAGGCAGGAAGAGAGCGCCAGGAGTCTGGGCGCGCTCGAGACCCGTGTCACCGAGCTGCATGCGCTCCACGCCGATCTGCTGGCGAGGTCGCGAGACGTGAGCGCGCGTCACGACCAGATCGCGCACGCGGATCAGGAGCTGCACGGACGTCTGAACGGGCTGCGCGATGAGGTCCAGCGGACCGTCAAGCGCTTCGAGCTCGAGAACCAGGGGCTCGACGCCGTCGGGCAGCGCATCCTGGATCTGCGCGGTTCGCTCACGGACATGGAGACTCGCTGTCGCACGCTGGAT
>DASQAM010000292.1:0-6633 GCA_035635735.1 Gemmatimonadales bacterium
TCGAGCGGCGTCCACGCGATGAGATTGTCGGATGTCGCGATGAGAATGTCGGGGACGTTGAAGTACATCCAGTACACCCCGCCCACTTTCGTCGCGATGAAGCGACCCCCCTCGACGCGAGCGAGGATCGCGCCGGACTTCGATTCCAGATCCAGGTACTTGCCTCCGTTCGCCTGTGCGAAGGCCGGACCGTGCTTCGTCCAGTGCACGAGGTCCCGGGAGGTCGCGACGGCGAGGCGGGGAATGCGGCGGTTCCACTGGGTGTACGTGAGGACGTAGGACCCGTCCTCTGCCTCGACGATGCGTGGGTCCTCCACTCCGCCGGGCCATTCGAACGGCCGCTGCGCGTCCGTGTCGGGATAGAGCACCGGCGCGCTGCTGCGGGTGAAGTGTAGTCCGTCCTGGCTCTCCGCCAGTCCGATCCGCGATGTGTGACCGCCGATCGTGCGTTCACCACTCGCGTCTTCGGCGCGGTAGAGTACGAACACGCGCCCGTCCTTCACCACCGCCGCCGGATTGAAGGTGGCGTGCTCTTCCCACTGCACGATGGTGTCCCCCATCGCCGAGCGGAACCGGGACGCGGGACTGGGAGTGACGGCTGGGTTCGCGTCCTTGGGCTTGTCAAACGGACCGAGCATCCAGGCACGCCCCTGCCCGCATGCCGGCTGGCCCGTCACCGAGCCGGCCGCGGACAGGAGCATCACCAAGGCGAGGGCGCTCAGCGGGCCGCGCCTGCCAAATCCGTGACCGTCGCGGCGAGCGTCCGGACCTTGGCCTGGTTCGCGGCTCCTTGCGCGTCGCGCTGCAGGTCCGCCGCCAGCTGCTGCAGCACCCCGCGCCGGGCGTCCCCCTGCAGCTGTTCGGCCCGGCGGAGCATGGCCGTGATCGCGCCGCACCGCTCACGCGACAGCCCGTTGTCGCGCGCGACCTGGTCGACGTAGGCCCTGGCCACCACGAAGCCCGCGGGCCACTCCAGCTGCTGTTGATCCTGGGCGTTCAGGTAGTCGAAATGAATCAGTTTCGCCGCGTCGAGCTCGTTCTGGGAAATGAACGCGCTGGGCTGGAGCGCGAAGATGTCGAGCCCGCGCGAAATCTCAGAGCTCACGATGTAGCCGTTGTACCAGTACGCGGACCACGATCCGGCGCCGACCAGCTTGGTCGAGTCCATCGGGCCGCGGTCGAAAAAGGCGATCTCCCGCGGGTGCGTCGGATCGGTCCAATCGAACACCGAGATGCCGCCCTGATACCACGCCTGGACCATGATGTCGCGACCCGGGATCGGAATCAGCGTTCCGTTGTGGGCAACACAGTTCTCGTACGCAGTCTGCGGCGCCGGCAGCTTGTAGTAGCTCTGGAACGTCATCGTATTACCCGATCGCGTGAAAATCGCGTCCGCTCCCCACTCGCGCTTGTCCGTCACGCGGCAGCGCGGCTGCAAGCCGCCGCCCCATTCATCGGTGAACAGGATCTTCGTGCCATCATTGTTGAACGTCGCCGAATGCCAGAACGAGAAGTTCGAATCGGCCACCGCGCCGATCCGTTTCGGATTGGCGACGTCGCGGATGTCGAGCAAGAGCCCATAACCCCCGCAGGCGCCACCCGCGAGGCCGATCGCCGGATAGACGGTGATGTCGTGGCACTGGGTCGGGCCGGTCGGCGCGGGCGCTGGCTTCGCGCCCGCCGGCGGCGGTTGAGGCGCCGGCCTCCCGGCCAGGGCTGCGAGGGAATCGGCGACGAGCTCGCCGTGTCGTGCCGGCGCGGCGAGGTCGTTAAAGATCCGCGGCGAGGTCACGATCTTCGCCTGCTCGGGATGCGCCAACGGCACCTGGATCACCTCGATCCGGAACAGCGCGGAGCTCGGATTCGAATCGGGAGGCGCGCCGGAGCATCCCGCGAGCTCGTTGGGAGACCGGACGGGCGCCGACCCGGACACGTAGATGTAGACATTCGCGGTGTCGGTCGGAGACGTCACCAGGGTGTGCGTGTGCGAGCCCCGACAGGTCTGCACGTCGGTGATGTGCCGGGGATTCGCGATATCGGTCACGTCGAAGATCCGGATCCCGCGCAACCGATCGTGACTCACCGTGTCGCGCACGCCTTGCGTGCCGCAATCGGTGCGCCCGTTCAGTGCCTCCCCGGAGACGAACAGCAGCTGGCGATACACCGAGACGTCGCTCTGCGACCCGGGACAGACGAAGGCCTTGTGCAAGCGGGGACTCTTCGGGTTCGTGATGTCCCAGACCTGCACGCCGGAGAAGTTGCCCTGAATGACGTAGGGTCCGGTGAACGACAGGTCGGAGTTGATAAACTGGAAGTCGCCTGGGTTGCTCCGGTTGATGAAGTCCGGGGAGGGCGGCGTGGTCGAGACCAGCTGGATGTTCCAGGCGGCCTCGCCGGCATCCATCCACCCGGCGCGGAGGCCCACCCGCGGGTCGGGACTGGGCACCGCCGTGGACAGACTGCGGGACGGGGCGCACGCCGCAACGGACAGCGCTACGATTGCGAACAATGATTCTGATTTCACTGAGGGCTCCCTGTGAGGGCATCGAGCATCCGGCTCATGCGGTCGATCTCGGTGGTCTGGTCGGCGTTCACGTCGGCGGCGAACCGGAAGACCGGGCCGTCTTGGGCCGCGCCTGGCGCGCTCAAAAGCTCGTTCACCATCGTGATCGCGCCCCGGTGGTGTTGAATCATGAACCGGAGGAAGAGGCGGTCGAACCCCGGGCCGCGCGCCGCGTCCAACTGGGTCATCTGCTCGGGGGTCAGCATGCCGGGCATCAGCACGGGATGATCCATTCCGGGCATCACGTGGCCGCGGGGGTCGGCCGGCGGCACGAGCTCGTTGTGCTCGCGCAGCCACCGCTGCACGAACGCGATCTCGTCGTTTTGGGCGACCACGATGCGCTCGCACAGGATGCGAACTGACGGACTCGCGCCGTGCGACGGCGCCCAACCGGCCATCAACACTGCCTGCGCGTGGTGGCCGATCATGCCGGCCATGAACCGCACGTCCGCCGCCGTATACGGCGGCCGACCGCCCTCGGCCCGGGCCTGCGCCGCGGGTGCGAGGGTCGCCTGGTGGACGGCGCCGGTGGTGCACGCCGCCGTGGCGATAACCACCAGATATGGTGTCTTCATCCGGCTCGATCTCCCCGCTGCAGGCTATTGTACGGCGCTTAAGCTGCGGGGGCCGCGGCCGCAGGCGCAAGACACGTGGTGCGCAATGAATCACCGGCGGGGAGCGCTGCTACTGCCGTGCCTGACAATTTCCAGACATTTGTCATTTGAAGATGAGGTGGGCCACGGCAGACTCGACATTCCAGTAGATAATCGCGAGGGCAGTCAGGTCGAACGCGGCATGCGCGATCATCGGGATCCAGATCCGCCCCGTGACCGCGAAGATCGTTCCGAACACGAGCCCGGTGATCGAGGCCTGTTCGACGCCGGGGAGTCCCTGGTCGGAGTAATGAAGCAGCGCAAACAACCCTGCGCTGAGCAGGACCATCGAGGTCTTGGCGCCCGCCGCTGATCCGAACAGCTTGCCGAACCGCTCGAACAGGAACCCCCGGAACACGGTCTCTTCTCCGAAGCCGCCGCCGGCGATCATGAGGTAGGCAGCTCCTGGGAGCGCCACCGGGTTGCCGGCCAGGTAGTGGTATGCCTGATTGATCGGAGGGGCACCCAAGAGCGGCATCACGGCCGCCTTCATCAGCAATTTGAATGCGATTCCGAGAGCAATGCCCGCGGCCAGGTCTCGCGTCCAGCTCTCGGGCCGGACGAAGCCGATCTCGCGCCACGGCGTGCGCGACCATCGGACCCACGCGAGCACCAGAACACCGCCGAGGGGTGCAACAGGATAGTTGCCGATGAGGAGGATGATGAGCGTGGCGACGATACCGAGGGGCCCGAATCCGCGCAGCCGCGCCGCGAGCCGATCGGCGCGTGGCGGTGGGGCGAGACCTTGGACTGGGCCCGCTTCAGAACGCTGTTCCGGCAACGACTCGCCCTCGTGCCAATCGTTCTACGGTTATTCGCGCATCGGCGTGCCCGGCCAGGTGCTGGGCACCATGCGCGCGGCGGTGATCCCCGTCCGGGCCTCGGCCGGATCCATCCGCTCCATGCCGGAATGCGCGCTGAAGAATCCCATCTTGGGCCACAGCTTCACGAAGTACATGCTGTCCGCCAGGGCATCGAGCGTTACGGCGCTCTCGTTCTCACCCGTCGGAGAACTCACGCGATGCGAGCCGGGTGCGAGCTCGACCATGAGGTAGGTGCCCGCGGCTGTACGGCCCACGATCTGGCTGTCGATCGCGACGCTGAGCTTGGAGGCTCCGCCAAAGCCACTACCCGCACGGTACACATAGATCCGGGCCATCCCAGGCGAGGGCTTGAACGTGAGGGCGACCGCCTGCAACTCGGGTGGTGCGGTCGGCACGGATACGCACGCTGCGGGGACAAGGAGCGTGACCACGAGAACGACGCCACGACGCATGCTAGCCTCCTTCCTTACCGGGGAGCCGGTCGCACCTCGGTTGGATCGATGACGACCGGAGTCCGATCCGGTCCGAGCGCCCATTCTGCCAGGGTACCGGTCACGACCACGCGGCGGCCCGAAAGGCGGCGGACCTCACGCCACGTGGATTCTGCCCGCCGCACCTGGATGGTGTCCTGACCCTGAAACGCGTCGGTGTTGGGACTGTCCTTGTAATCGGGGATAGTGCAGATCGGGGTCTCGAGGATCAGCAGGTCCACGACCTGGGGACGATCGCCGCGAGCGATACTCTGGTAGTTGGGTGGGCCAGGCAGCGTACGCTGAATCAACCGTCCGGTGAGGGAGGTCGGAGCCGGCCGATAGTGGTAACAGGAATCAGCGACACCCGGTCGCGCGAGGGCTGGCGCGCCGACGGCGATGAGGACGAGGAATGGCGAGGACAGGAGCATGGTCAGAAAGGTATCCCCTCAATCAAGCAGCCGCCCCGCAATCCAATGCCCGGCGTACATGCCGACACCGGTCCCGAGCATGCTGACCACGAACGCCGTCATCATGCCGATGGGAGCGCCGAGCCACCAGCCGACGGCACCTCCCACGCTGGCTCCCAGGAATGTGAGGATCTTGGACATAGTCTACCCGATTGCCACAAAGACTGTTTTAGTGGGCACCAGCGCGACCTGCCCGATGGCGAAGATCGGCCAGCATTTCGTCGGGATGCTGTGGACTGAGCAGGAGCACATATCCGGCGCTTGTCGGTACGTACAGCACGCGCGACCAGGCGGTCAAGTAGAGGAGCGCCCGTTCGCCGTTGCGCAGGCGGAACCAACCGGCGGCGTAGCCCGGAAGCCCGGTACCCCTCCGGCGCGAGCGAGGCTGGAGATCCGCCTCGCGCGACAAATCGACGACTCGCGCCTCCTGTACCCGCAACGCGGCCCAGGGTACGCGGCGTCCGTAGATATCGCCCCGAAAATCGAGACCCGCGTCGGAGAGAACGAAGCGCGCTTGCTGAGAGCCGTATGCGGTCAGGCTGAGGAATCCCATGACGGCGACAAGCAGCAGGAAAATGGGGAGTAGGAGATAAAGAGGCCGCATGCCGGCAGGTACGATCTGGTACACCGTCTCCATAATGCTCACCTCGGGGAGTTTTGGATGAATCGGGTGGCGGCGCGTGCAATGGCGGCCGCTGCCGCCTAAGCCGGCCGGTACACCCCCCACACTCCGCGCAGCACGTCCGAGATCTCTCCTACGGTCGCCCGCGCCCGCACCGCATCGAGAATCGGCTCCATCAACGGTGCCGCGGGATCGCGCCCCGCCGCCTGCAGCGCCTCCAAGGCCCGCTGGACGCGTCCCGCATCCCGCGTCGCGCGCTGCTCCGCGACGCGCCTGCGCTGCGCCAGCGCCAGGGCCGAATAGTCCGGCGCCGGCACCGACGGGACGTCCTGCTCGTCCGCGTACTCGTTCACGCCGACGACTACGCTCTCCCCCGATTCGATCGCCCGTTGGGCCCCGTACGCGCTGCGCGCGATGGCGTCCTGAAATTGCCCCCGCTCGACCGCCCGCGCCGCTCCACCTGTCCTCTCGATTTCCTCGAGCAAGCCCCGCGCCTCACGCTCCACCCGATCCGTCAATGCCTCCACATACCAGCTCCCACCGGCCGGATCGACGGTCTCGGGAATCCCGGTCTCGTGCGCCAGAATCTGCTGCGTGCGGAGCGCCAGCGTGGCGCTTTGCTCCGTGGGCAAGGCCAACCCCTCGTCGTAGGCATTGGTATGCAAGGACTGCGTTCCCCCCAGCACGGCCGCCAGCGCCTGGATCGCCACGCGCACCACGTTGTTTTCGGGCTGCTGCGCCGTGAGCGTCGAGCCTCCGGTCTGCGTGTGGAATCGCAGCCGACAGGCCGCGTCGTTGGCCTGAAACAGCTCCTTCATGAGACGGGCCCACAGGCGTCGCGCCGCGCGGAACTTGGCGACTTCCTCGAACAAGTCGGTGAATGCTGCGAAGAAAAACGACAGCCGCGGCGCGAACTGATTGAGGTCCAGTCCCACCGCCAGCGCGCGCCGCACGTATGCGAGGCCGTTCGCGAACGTGAACGCCACTTCCTGCGCCGCCGTCGCGCCCGCCTCCCGCATGTGATAGCCCGA
>DASQAM010000293.1:0-2880 GCA_035635735.1 Gemmatimonadales bacterium
GTCGGCGGCAGCGCGCCACTCTGGCCCACCGCCTTTGACAGCTGGAACATCAGGAGATCCACGAAGGTGGTGGCGAGACACACGGCCACCCCCCATGCCATGCCGCTCCGGGGCGTGGAGATCGCGAGCGGTGCCCCGAACAGGGCGACGATGATGCAGGCGAACGGCACCGACAGCTTGAGCGCCTGCTCGACGCGCAGCTTCCTCGTGTCCGAGCCGGAGCGGGCGAGCGCGTCCACGTACCGCCCCAGCTCCGCATATCGCATCTCGTCCGGCGCCTTGGGCTCGGCGAGCAAGGCGGTGGGCGTCTCGCGCAGCGTCGTGATCCGGAGGGAGTCGAACTTGAAGGTCGGCTCGCGGCCCGGCCTGAGCAGGTAGCGCACCGCGCCCTTGGTGAGCGTCCAGCTGCGCTTTGCCTGCGCGGTGTCGTACGTGGCGCGTTGCGCCGCGACCAGGATCGTCGGGTAATCCTCCCCCGTCCCCCCGCGCTCCATGATCGGATCCCGCATCTCCGCCCCGTTCGCCCGGAGCTCGAGCGAGCGGATCGAGTACACCCACCCGCTGTCCGCGCGATACACGAAGGGCGAGAAACGCGAGATCGTCGGCCGGGCGGCTTTCTCGCCGAGCAGCCCGGCACGCCGGGCGGAGGCCCCGGGGGCGAGCTCCGTGAGGCCCAGATCCAGGAGCACCACCGCGAGCGACGCCACGAGCAGCGGCCGCATGACCCGGTGGAAGGAGATCCCCGACGCCTTCGCGGCCGTCAGCTCCGAGTGGCGACCCAGCGCGCCCACCGTGAACACCACCGCGAACAGTACGGCGACCGGAAGCACCAGTGAGATCGTCTCCGGCAGGAAGAACACGTAGGAATACGCGACGCGCGCCTTCGAGAGCCCCCGGCCGAAGTAGGTCTCGAACTTGTCGGCCAGGTCGATGACCATGACCAGGAACGGAAATCCCAGCGCCGCGAGGAGGCACACCTTGGTCCACTCCCGCAGCACGTAGCGGTCGAGCGTCCTCACCGGGGGCTGCGCCACGCGGGCCGGAGCAAGGAACCGGGCCAGCTCACCACCCGCCGCAGCGCCTCGAGGACGTCGCTCCAGTCGCCGCCGTGGGGAGCGTTTCCCGGCTTGCGGATACGCCACAGCCCGAACACGCCGGCGGCCGCGAAAATGATGTTGGGCGTCCACATCGCGAGGAACGGCGACACGACCAGCTGATCCCCCAGATCCTCACCGACGATCAGACCGACGTAATAGACGGCGAACACCGCGACGCTGACGCCGATGACGAGCCCCACTCCGCCGCGCTGGAACCGCAGGGCCACGGGGATGCCCACCAGCGCGAAGACCAGACACGCGGTGGCGATGGCGTACTTCTTCTGAATCTCGACCTCGTAGGTCGCCGCGCGCCCGCGGGCATCGCGCAGGCGTTGCTCCTCGCCGATGCCCGCACCCGGCGTGACGTACATCTGGGCCGCGGGCGGGCGCAGGCTGGGCGGCGGCGTGGCCCGCGGCGTCTGGGCCTCGGCCTCGGCTGGGAGGAGCCAGGTGGCGAGCCGCCGCAGGGCTCGGCAGTAGAGACCGGGGGGCGCGGTGTCGACGGTGGACGGCGCGGGTGGCGCTACGACGGGCGCGAGGCCCGCGAGCCGTCGCAGGTCGTTTTCGATCGCCAGCCGTGCCTCCTCGGCCGCGCGGCTGGCGTCGCCGCGCGCCGCCGTCGCGGCCAGGCGCATCTCGCACGTGGACATCTCGCGGTCGCTCTTGTAGGTATCGTGCTCGGTCTGGACGAAGATGTTGCCCACCCCCGAGACCCGCATCCGGTTGGTGCGGTAGAACGTGCGGTTGAACTGCGTCGGATCCGTGCGGTTGACTTCCTCGATGTCTCCGTCCGTGAGCGTCAGAAACAGGTCCCGCCCGCCGGCGGCATACGCCATCCGCCCGCTGTCCGCCGTGATGATGCGGCGGCGTTCGGCGTCCCCCAGGTCGTAGATCGTCACGTCCTTGAGCTTGTTCGTGTTGCCGTCGATGCGCGCGGCACGCAGGAAGAACTGCCCCGGCACGACCTCGTTGATCACCTGTTCCTTGAGCGTCAACGACGGCTTCTTCCGCGCGATGTCCACCTGCAAGGTGCGGAGCGCATGATTGGTGCGGGGGAGCAGCTGGTCGTTCCACAGGAAGGAGAGCAGCGCGACGCCGGTGGCGCCCGCGAGCACCGGCGCAACCACCCGCGCCACGCTTACGCCCCCGGCCTGCAGCGCCGTCATCTCGTTGTCGCCGGCGAGTCGGGTGAACACGTGCAGCACCGCGACCAGCACCGCCATCGGCAGCGTCACGGCCACGATGAACGGGAGCGAGAGCACGAACACCTCCGCGATCACGCCCGGCGGCAGCCCCTTCCCGAGGAGGCCGGAGAGTTGCTTGGCGACCTGCTGGATGAGCATCAGCGACGTGAGCGCCGCCAGCGCGAAGACGAGCGGCGCGACGTGTTGGCGGAGGAGATATCGGCTGATGGTGCGCACGATGGGTGGCGCCATTATATTCGGAAGTCCAAGTCTCTACAAGACATCACTACCCTGTGACCATTCGAAAGAGCCGCCTCTGGCGCGCGGCAGCCTGCCTCGCGCTCGGCCTCGCCTGCACCGCCCGCGGCGGCGCGAGCCGCCCACGTGAGTTCACCGCTGAGCGTGCCTTCGGGTATCTCCAGCAGCAGATGCAGTTCGGCCAACGGATTCCGGGAACGCCGGGGCACGAGCGCACAGGCGATTTCATCCTCGAGCACCTCCGCGCCACCGCCGATACCGTCGCGATCCAGAGCTTCACCCACGTGACGCGTCAGGGCGCGACGTTGCATCTGCGGAACTTCTTCGCCCGGTTCCGGCCC
>DASQAM010000294.1:0-1977 GCA_035635735.1 Gemmatimonadales bacterium
TCGGACACCGCGTGGCTCGTGACGATCGCCAACCTCGCGTGGGACCGGGCCAAGATCCTCCCGCCCTGACATGCTCACGCCGACCGAAGCCGCGCGCCTGATCCTCGAGCACATCGCCCCGCTCCCCGCGGCGCGCCGGCCGCTGCGCGAGGCGCTCGACCGGGTACTCGCCGAGGATGTGAAGAGCCCCATCGACCTCCCGGCCTGGGACAATTCCGCGATGGACGGCTACGCGGCGCGTGCTGTGGACGTGGAAAGCGCCGCGCCCGATCACACGGTCGCGCTCGCGGTGATCGAGGCCGTCGCGGCCGGCCAGTTCCCGACCAAGCCGATCGGCCCGGGCCAGGTCACCCGCATCTTCACCGGGGCACCCTTGCCGGCCGGCGCCGACACCGTCGTGCGCCAGGAGGACACCGAGCCGGCGGAGTCCGGGCGTATCAGGGTGGTGACGGGCCGGGACGCTCGGAAGAACGTCCGCTACCGGGGCGAGGACATTCGGAAGGGTGACGCCGTCCTGGGTGCGGGTACGGCCCTCGGCCCGGCCCAGCTCGGCGTCCTCGCGTCCATCGCCCACGCCACCCCCCTCGTCCACGACGCCCCCCGTGTCGCCTTCATGGGCTCGGGCGACGAGATCGTGGACCTGGACCGTGCGGACGATATCCTGTCGGGCAAGAAGGTCGCGACTTCAAACTCCTACACGCTGCACGCACTGATCAAGCAGAACGGCGGGATCCCGGTGGACCTGGGCCTGGCGCGCGATACGAAGGAAAGCCTGCGCGACCATCTCGCCGCAGCGCGGCAGGGCTCGGACCTGCTCGTCACCACTGCCGGGGTCAGCGTGGGGGAGCACGACTTCGTGCGCGAGGTCCTGATCGAGCTGGGGGGCGAGATCAAGCTGTGGCGCATCGCCATGCGCCCCGGCGCCCCGGTCGGATTCGGCCTGTTGGGCGGAACGCCATGGATCGGGCTGCCGGGCAATCCGGTGAGCGCGATGGTTACCTTCGAGCTGTTCGTGCGCCCGGCCATCCGGCGCATGCTCGGCCACCCGCTCCCGTTCCGCCGGACCGTGCCTGTCTGCGTGGGCGAGCCGATCAAGCTCGGGCCGAAGCTGCGTCACTTCCTGCGGGCGGTTGTCCAGCCGCAAGGGGCAGGCGGAGCCCTGACTGCGCGCTTGACGGGCCCGCAGGGTTCCGGCATCCTCACGTCCATGGCCCGCGCGAACGCGCTCCTGATCGTCCCCGAAGACCGACCCAGCGTGGCGGCGGGTGAGACCCTCGCGGCGCTGCTGCTGGACGATCCGCACCACGTCGCCGAGGCACCCTTTTAAGTGGCCGCCCGCGCTGGCCTGCTCCGCCCGCTCCGACTGCTCGGGTGGGCCGCCATCGTAGGGGGCGTGTATGTCCTGAATGCCCGGGCGCCGGGCGAGCTGCAGCTGGGGATCCTGTACGTGATTCCCGTGCTCCTCGCGGCCTGGCACGACGGGATGCACTGGGGCATCGCCTTCGCATTGGCGACCAGCCTGCTGCGCTTCAGTGCCGGCATCGACCAGATGCCCGCCACGACGTTGCTCGACTACCGCGTCATGAACGAGCTCGCGTACCTCCTGGTAGTCGCGGTGGCCATCGCCGGCCTGTCCCAGCTGCGGCACACGCACTCCCAGCTCGAGCAGCTGGCGATCCAGGACCCGCTGACGAACGTGCTGAATGCGCGGGCGTTCTCCCACGAGCTCGCGCAGGAGCTGAGCCGCAACCGGCGCTACGGCCGGCCCCTGGCCCTGATCTACCTCGACCTGGACGACTTCAAAAACGTCAACGATGCGCACGGCCACGCCACGGGCGACGCCGTGCTGCGGCTCGTGGCCGACGCGATGCGCAGCGCCGTGCGCCAGGCGGACGTCGTCGGCCGGCTGGGAGGTGACGAGTTCGGGGTGCTGATGCCCGAGACTGACGGCGACGTGGCGCACGCCGCGGCCAACCG
>DASQAM010000295.1:0-6233 GCA_035635735.1 Gemmatimonadales bacterium
GTCGTAGCCTGGCGCGATGTCGGTCACGAGGGGCCCCAGCGTGTAAAACGGCGCCTCGTGGCAGATCTCCTTCTCCTTCCGGACGTTGATCTCGATCAAATGCATCGGGATGTGGCCCGGTCCTTCGATCATCACCTGCACATCCTGCGCCCAGGCCCGCGTCGTCAGCTCGCCCAGCGTCTCGAGCTCGGCGAACTGCGCGCGGTCGTTCGCGTCCGCCACCGAGCCGGGCCGCAGCGCATCGCCCAGCGAGAGCGTCACGTCGTACTTACGCGCGATCTCGAGGATGCGGTCGAAATGAACGTAGAATGGGTTCTGCTTCTCGTGGTGCATCATCCAGTAAGCGTGCAGCGACCCGCCCCGCGACACGATCCCGGTCACACGGCCGAGTGCGAGCCCCACGTACTCGCGCAGGATTCCGCAATGGACCGTGACGTAGTCCACGCCCTGCTGCGCCTGGTGCTCGATCATGTCGAGCAGGTCGTCCGCCGTGAGATCCTCGACCTGCTTCGCCTCGGTCACGGCCTGATAGATCGGCACCGTGCCGATCGGCACTGGTGACGCATCGATGATCGCCTGGCGGATCGCGTCGATGTCGCCGCCCGTGGAGAGATCCATCACGGTGTCCGCGCCGTAGTGGACGGCGTGGTGCAACTTCTCGAGCTCCTTGTCGATGTTCGATTCGACGGCCGAGTTGCCGATGTTGGCGTTGATCTTCACGCGGGCCACCTTGCCGATCGCCATCGGATCGAGCCGCTTCGCGATATGGTTCACGTTCGCCGGGATGATGAGGCGCCCGCGGGCGACCTCGTCGCGGACGAGCTCGACCGGGAGCGCTTCCCGCTCCGCGACGCGCCGCATCTGGGGGGTCATGGTGCCCTGACGGGCGAAATGCATTTGCGTGAGGCAGGTCATACGGAGCTCCCTTCGCCGGTGCGAACCGGATCAGGTTCAAAGGGTGTGATCTCAGCCCGCGCGACCATAAGCAACCCGCGGGCACCCCTGTCGTGGGTCAATCTAACGTGGCGGCGGCTCTGTCACACCTCCCGGGGTTTGGGTGGGCCGTAGCGCTCGCCGGGCTTGTGCACCTTCTCCCACTCCGAGCGGAACGCGAACGGGTCGACCCCGCTCGCACGATCCAGCGCCAGGATGCCATCCAGGTGGTCGATCTCATGCTGCAGCAGCTCAGCCATCGGTCCCTCGACCTCCAAGGTGTGCTGCTTGCCCTTCGGGTCGGTATAGCTGACCGTGATCTGGTACGCCCGGTTGACGCGAACCAGCAGGTTGGGGAACGAGAAGCAATCGTCCCACACCAGAAAGTCGTCCCGCCCCACGTCCGTGATCTCGGGGTTGATCATGGTCCAGCGCTGCTTGTCCGTCTGGACGAACACGATCCGCACCGGCGCGCCGATTTGCGGCGCCGCCAAGGCCCGTCCCATCTTGTATTTCTTCCTGGCGATCGCGAGCGAATCCCGCAGATCGTCCGCGACGAGCCGCGTTGCGGCGGACTTCGGATTCTGGACCCGCTCGCAGCGGACCCGCAGGATCGGATCGCCCAGCTGGCGAATGCGTCGTACGGCCATGGGCCGCCAATTTGGGGGTTTGGCGGCGGGGTGCAACTCGCGCTAACGTAATTGCATGGGTCTCGCCGGGGTGGTGCTGGCTGCCGGGGCCTCGGAGCGAATGGGTAGGCCCAAGGCACTGTTGGACTTCCGAGGTCGGCCCTTCGTGGTCCGCATCCTCGAGGCGCTGGAGGCGCTGGACGTGAAATCCCGCGTCGTGGTGCTCGGACCCGACGCGGCGCGCGTCCGACCCTCCCTCGCCACCCACGAGTGTGTCATCGTCGAGAACCCCGATCTCACGAGCCACGCGATCGGATCGCTGCGCGCCGCCCTCGCCGCCCTCGAGCCGATTCGTCCGTCAGGGATCGTGGCGTGGCCGGTGGACTTGCCGCACGTGCGCCTCACCACCCTCGAGCGCCTGCTCGAGGCGCACCGGCGGGCCAGGGCGCCCGCCGTCGTCCCGAGCTTCGCCGAGCAGCGCGGGCAACCGGTGATCTGGGATCAGGCCGTCTTCCCTGAGCTCGCGACCGGCGCGGCCGCCACCCTGCACGGCGCGGGGGCAGTGCTCGCCGCCCATGAGACGGATCTCGTCACCGTCGCGGTCGACGACCCGGCGGTCATCGACGATCTCAACACGCCGGAGGATTACGAGCGCCTCATCAGGGAGGTGAATCGAGACATCTACTAGGCCACATCCGGGTGCTTGGTTGACAATCCCGAGTAATTCCTGTAGGATTCGCCTTCGCCATGGTCATGTCTCTGCAACTCGCGACGCACAAAGGACTTCGGGAGCTCCAATGAGCAGCGGTATCGAAGCCCAGGTGCTCCAGCCGTACAAGTACGGCTTCGTCACGGATATCGAGTCGGAGACCGTCCCCCCGGGCCTCTCCGAGGACGTCATCCGGCTGATCTCCCAGAAGAAGGGTGAGCCGCCTTGGATGCTCGAGTGGCGGCTCCGCGCCTACCGCAACTGGCTGAAGATGCCCGAGCCCCACTGGGCCAACGTGCAATACGGGCCGATCGACTATCAGGCCATCAGCTACTACGCAGCCCCCAAGCAGCGGCCCAAGCTGGACAGCCTGGAGCAGGTCGATCCGAAGCTGCTCGAGACGTTCGAGAAACTCGGGATCCCGATCGAGGAGCGGAAACGGCTTGCGGGGGTGGCGGTGGACGCGGTGTTCGATTCGGTCTCCGTCGCGACCACCTTCCGCGAGGAGCTCAAGAAGCACGGCGTGATTTTCTGCGCCATCTCGGAAGCGATCCGGGAGTATCCCGGGCTGGTGCAGCAATACCTCGGCTCGGTGGTTCCGTACAACGACAACTTCTTCGCCGCCCTCAACTCGGCCGTGTTCACGGACGGCTCGTTCGTGTACGTCCCGAAGGGCGTGCGCTGCCCCATGGAGCTGTCCACCTATTTCCGCATCAACGCGGAGTCGACGGGCCAGTTCGAGCGGACGTTGATCGTCGCGGACGAGGGGAGCCACGTGAGCTACCTCGAGGGCTGCTCCGCTCCGGTGCGCGACGCGAACCAGCTGCACGCGGCGGTGGTGGAGCTCGTCGCCCTCGACCGGGCGACCATCAAGTACTCGACCATTCAGAACTGGTACCCGGGCGACGAAGAGGGGCGGGGTGGGATCTACAATTTCGTGACCAAGCGCGGCGCTTGTCGCGGCCGGGGCTCCAAGATCTCCTGGACGCAGGTGGAGACGGGCTCGGCGATCACGTGGAAGTATCCCGGATGCATCCTGCAGGGCGACGACTCGATCGGCGAATTCTATTCGGTGGCCGTGACCAACCACCGCCAGCAGGCGGACACGGGCACCAAGATGATCCACATGGGCAAGAACACCCGCTCCACGATCGTGTCGAAGGGCATCTCGGCGGGCCGCGGCCAGAACACCTACCGCGGGCTGGTGAAGATCCTGAAGGGGGCGGAGCAGGCGCGGAATTACTCGCAGTGCGATTCGATGCTGATCGGCGATCGCTGCGGAGCGCACACGTTCCCGTACATCGACGTGCGCAACAGCACCGCCACGATGGAGCACGAAGCGTCCACGTCCAAGATCGGCGAGGATCAGATCTTTTACGCGAAGCAGCGCGGACTCTCGGCCGAAGACGCCGTATCGATGATCGTGAACGGCTTCTGCAAGGAAGTGTTCAAGGAGCTGCCGATGGAGTTCGCCGTCGAGGCGCAGCGGTTGCTCGGCATCAGTCTCGAAGGGAGCGTGGGTTGAGCAAGCATCCGCTGCTGCAGGTCAAGAACCTCCACGCCTCGGTCGAGGGACGGGAGATCCTCACGGGGCTCGACCTCACCGTCAACACCGGCGAGGTGCACGCGATCATGGGCCCGAACGGCTCGGGAAAGAGCACGCTCGCCCAGGTCCTCGCGGGTCATCCGGCCTACGCCGTCACCGCCGGCCAGGTGCTGTACCAGGGCAACGATCTGCTCGCCATGGCGCCGGAAGCCCGGGCCCGCGAGGGTGTGTTCCTCGCGTTCCAGTACCCGGTGGCCATCCGCGGCATCACCAACGCCTATTTCTTGCGCTCCGCGGTGAATGCGATCCGCAAGCACCGTGGTGAAGAGGAGCTCGGCCCGGTCGAGTTCATGGATGCGCTCGAAGAGAAGCTCAAAGTGATCGGTTGGGACTCGAGCTACCTGACCCGCCCCGTGAACGAAGGGTTCTCGGGTGGAGAGAAGAAGCGCAACGAGATCCTACAGCTTGCCGTGCTTGATCCCAAGCTCGCGATCCTCGACGAGACCGATTCCGGACTCGACATCGACGCGCTGAAAACCGTCGCCAAGACCGTGGACCAGCTGCGGCGACCCGACAACGCGACGGTGCTCGTGACGCACTATTACCGGATCCTCACGCACATCGAGCCCGACGTCGTGCATGTGCTCGCGGGCGGGAAGATCGTCAAGTCGGGCGGCAAGGAGCTTGCACTCGAGCTGGAAGAGAAGGGGTACGATTGGCTGCGCGAAGAGGCCGTCGTGACATGACCGAGGTCGCCGACAGGACGGAGCGGTACGTCGCCGACTTTGAGGCGTTCGCGCGCAACGGCGCCTCGGGTGCGCCCGAGTGGTTGCGCGAGCTCCGCAGGGGGGCGATCGCCCGTTTCGCAGAGCTCGGTTTTCCCACGACCAAGCAGGAGGAGTGGCGCTTCACGAGCGTCGCGCCGATCGCGGAACAGCGATTTGTGCTTGCCCCTGCTCCCCGCTCCCTGCTCCCCGCTCCCTCGGATGTCGAGCGTCTGTGTGTCGGCGCGGGCCCGCGCGTCGTCTTTGTGGACGGGCGCCACGCCCCGAGCCTCTCCACGCCGGCTGACCTCGCCGGTGGCGCGCGGGCGGCGAGCCTCGCCGCCGCGCTTCGGACTGACGCAGGCAGCGAGCTGGCCCGGTCACACCTGGCGCGCCACGCGCGCTGGCGCGAAAGCGCCTTCGCGGCGCTCAACACCGCGTTCCTCGCGGACGGGGCGTTCGTGCACGTTCCTGCCAACACGACGCTCGAGTGGCCGCTGGAAGTGGTCTTCCTCTCGACCGGTCGCGCCGGATCCGACGGCCCGATCGTCTCTCACCCGCGCAGCCTTATCGTGGTCGAGCGGGGTGCGCGGGCCGCGGTCGTCGAGACGTACGCGGCGCTCTCGGACGGCGTGTATTGGAGCAACGCGGTCACGGAGGTCGTGGTGGGGGTAGGTGCGTCGGCCGAGCTGTACCGCGTGCAGCAGGAAGGCCCGCACAGCTTCCAGGTGGGAACGACACATTCGCGACAGGAACGCGACAGTTACCTTGGCCTGCACGTCGTAACGCTGGGGGCGGCGCTCGCGCGGCACGACATCAACGCGGTGCTGGACGGTCCCGGTGCGGAGTTGATCCTGAACGGGCTGTACCTGCTGGGTGGCGCGCAGCACGCGGATCATCACACGGTGATCGACCACGCCCAGCCCCACTGCGCGAGCCACGAGTTCTTCAACGGCGTGCTGGCGGAGCGGGCGCACGGCGTGTTCAATGGGCGCATCATCGTGCGGCCCGGGGCGCAGCGCACCGACTCGAAGCAGACCAACAACAATTTGCTGCTCTCGACCGAGGCGCGCGCCGACAGTCAACCGCAGCTCGAGATCTACGCGGACGACGTGAAGTGCACCCACGGCTCCACAGTCGGCCCGATCGACCAGACGCAGCTCTACTATCTCCGCAGCCGAGGGCTCTCCCCCGAGGCCGCCCGCAGCATCGTCACGTACGGCTTCGGCGCGGAGATCCTCGATCGGATGCGGCATCCCGGGGTGCGCGATCGGCTCGACCGTCTCGTGCGCGCGCGGCTGGGGGGGGCCTGATGCTCGACGTCGCCCGCTTCCGCGCCGACTTCCCGCTGCTCGCCCAACGGGAGAACGGACACCCTCTGGTCTATCTCGACAACGCCGCCACGACCCAGAAGCCGCAGACGGTGCTCGACGCCATTGTCGAGTATTACCGGACCACCAATGCGAACGTGCATCGCGGGGCGTACGATCTCGCGATCCGCGCCACCGAGACGTACGAGGCGGCGCGGGCGAAGCTCGCTGCGTTCGTGAACGCGTGGGCGCCCGAGGGCGTGGTGTTCACCCGGGGCACCACCGAGGCGATCAACCTGGTGGCGGGCTCGTATGGCCGTGCCAACGTGAAGGCCGGCGACA
>DASQAM010000296.1:0-13148 GCA_035635735.1 Gemmatimonadales bacterium
CATCCGGCCGGTGCGCTACTTCGAGGGCGTGCCCAGCCCGATGCGCGAGCCGCAGAAGCTCGACGTGGTCATTTTCCGCGAGAACATCGAGGATGTGTACTCCGGGATCGAGTACCGGGCCGGCAGCCCAGAGGCCGATGCTGTCATCGGGTTTCTCAGCGAGCGGTTCGCGGCCAAGATCCGCCCCGGGAGCGCGATCGGCATCAAGCCGATGTCCAAGTTCGGCTCCCAGCGCCTGGTCGCGAAGGCGATCGAGTACGCGCTGCGTGCCGGTCGCCGCTCGGTCACGCTCGTTCACAAGGGCAACATCATGAAGTTCACCGAGGGCGGGTTCCGGGAGTGGGGGTACGAGGTCGCGAAGAGCCGGTTCGGGGATAAGACCATCACGGAAGACGACGCGGGAAAGGGGAAAGGGGAAACGGGAAAGGTGATCATGAAGGACCGCATCACCGATGCGATGTTCGCGCAGCTCGTGCTGCGTCCCGACGAGTACGCGGTGATCGCCGCGCCCAACTTGAACGGCGACCTGCTCTCGGACGCCGCGGCGGCTCAGGTGGGCGGGCTCGGACTCGCCCCCGGCGGCAATGTGGGCGACGGCTTCGCCGTGTTCGAGGCGACCCACGGCACCGCGCCCAAGTACGCCGGGCAGGACAAAGTGAACCCGGGAAGCGTGATCCTCTCGGGAGCCATGATGTTCGAGGAGCTCGGGTGGGATGATGTGGCGACGGCGATCGCGCGCGGGCTCGGCGGGGCGATCCGGTCGCGGCGCGTCACATACGATCTCGCGCGACTGATGCCCGGTGCGACCGAGGTCTCGACCTCGGCTTTTGGCGAGTGCATAATCGAGCATGTCTAAGATGACCAGCGGCATCGCGAGCGCGCCGCTTGCCCAGGTCGATGTACCGCTCCTCGCCGTCGCCCTGGCGCAGGGGAGCGCGCTTCCCACCTCCCTCGCCGACTTAGACCACGCGGCGGGCGGTGTGGTGGCGCGCGTCATTGCGAGCGGCGACTTCAAGGGAAAGCGCGACGAGACGACGCTGCTCTACCCGACCGGCGCCAAGCCGGAGCGAGTCCTGCTGGTCGGCCTGGGAAAGCCGGGCGAGGTCACCCGCAACGCCATCCGGCGCGCGGCCGCCGTCGCGGCCAAGCGGGCTCGCGCGCTCGGCGCCAAACAGTTCGCCTTCGGCGTCGCCCCCGAGGCGCGAAACGGCGTGTCGGCCCGGGATCTGGGCCAGGCCGCGGTCGAGGGCGCCGCGCAAGGCGCCTGGGCGTTCACCGAACTCAAAGCCACCCCCGACGAGCCGAAGCCCGAGGTCGAGGGCGTCACGCTGGTGTGCGATCCAAAGGAGATGAAAGAGGTCGCCGCCGGCCAGCGCGTCGGTGACGCCGTCGCGGCCGGGCACCGGCTCACCCGGCAGCTGCAGATGCTGCCCGGCAACGTGTGCACGCCCAGCTACCTGGCGGAGCGGGCGAAGCAGCTGGCGGACCAGCACGGCTTCAAGCTCACCGTGTTCGACCGGGCCAAGCTGCAGCAGGAAGGGATGGGGGCGCTGCTCGCCGTCGCCCAGGGCAGCGACCAGGAGCCGCGGTTCATCGTGCTCGAATATCGCGGCGCCGGTGACGCGCCCCCGGTGGCGCTCGTCGGCAAGGGCGTCACGTTCGATTCCGGCGGCATTTCCATCAAGCCCGCGCTGAACATGGAGGACATGAAGTTCGACATGTCCGGCGCGGCGGCGGTGCTCGGCACCTTCGAGACGCTCGGGCTACTCAAGCCGAAGGTCAATGTCGTGGGGCTCATTCCCGCCACCGAAAACCTCCCCTCCGGCCACGCCGTGAAACCGGGCGATGTCGTGAAGAGCCATTTCGGCAAGACCATCGAGATCATCAACACCGACGCCGAGGGACGCCTGATTCTGTGTGACGCGCTGTCGTACGTCCGGCGCTTCAAGCCGGCGGCGGTCATCGACATCGCGACGCTCACCGGCGCCGTGGTCGTCGCGCTCGGCCAGGTAGCGATCGGCGCGATGGGAAACGATGAGGCCCTGCTGGCGGAAGTGCGTGAGGCGGGAGAGCGCGCCGGCGAGCGCTGTTGGCCGTTGCCGCTGTGGGATGAGTACCGCGACCTCCTCAAATCCGACATCGCCGACGTGAAGAACTCGGGCGGGCGCGGTGCCGGGTCGATCGCCGGCGGGTGGTTCCTGCGAGAATTCGTTGAGGGGTATCCGTGGGTGCACCTCGACATCGCGGGCACCGCGTACACCGAAGGCGAGGGGCCGCATCAGGCCAAGGGTCCGACGGCGGTCGGGGTCCGGCTCTTCACCGAGTTCATTCTCAAGCGCGCGGGGGCGTGACCCGCGGCCTCGCGAGCGCCGCCGCGTTGCTGCTCGTCGCGGCCGGAGCGGCCGCTCAGGTCGACAGCATGGCGCGCCGCGACACCGTCCCGCGCGACTCCACGACCCGCCGGGACACGACCGCCCGCGATACGACCGCCCGCGACACCCTGCCGCGCTATCTCCCCGTATTCCCCGAAGCGATCTCCATCGGGCCGCTGCCACGCGGCACGCGCTATACGTTCAACGCCGACTCGCTCGTGCTCTCGAACGTCCAGACGCTTTCGGATCTGCTCGCCCATGTCCCGGGCGTGTACGTCGCGCGCGGCGGCATCTACGGCGCCGGGGAGATCGCGTTCTACGGGGGGCGCGGCGCGGCCGGGCTCGAGATCTACTGGGACGGCATCCCGTACCTGCCGCTCGGACGCGACTCGGTGTTCCTCGACCCCGCCCGCATCTCGCTCGCGCCGCTCGAACGCATCGACGTGATCGTGCTGCCGGCCTCGCTCCGCGTGTACCTCGTCACGCTGCGGCAACGCTCCACCGAAACGGCGTCGCAGGTCGGGGTCGCGACGGGAGAGGTGAAGACGGCGAACTACCGCGGCGCGTTTCTCCGCCGCTGGCGCTCGGGACTGGGCCTCTCGCTCGTGGCCGATTACAACAACACCGACGGCATCGCGAGCAGCTCGAGCACGGCGTTCAACGCCGTGGACCTGTGGCTCAAGGCCGAGTACGTACCGAGCCACCGGTTCGGCGTCTCATATCAGACCTTGAGCTCGCGCTGGCATCGCAGCCCGGGGCCCCACACGGCGGATTGGAACCCCCAACGGCGCGACGGGATGTTGCAGCTATTCGCCGCCGCCCGTGACGACGGGGTCGGGCTTTCGGCCCAGGCGACGTTCGCCACAACGAGTGTGAGCCGCGATACCGCAGTGCCGGATCGCAGCCTGTCGCAGACCGCGCTCGAGGTGGCGAACAACTGGTCCCGCGCGCACCTCGGCGTGGCGATCCGCAGGCTGGACCACGCCCGGCCGTGGCAGTTCGAAGGTACCGGTGCCTGGAGCCCGTTTCCCGGTCTTACGCTCGCGGGCGACGCGCGCCACGCCGAATACAGCCGCGGGCGTTCCGGGAATCGCGCCCAGCTGGCCGCGGGTCTCATTCTGCCGGCAGGGCTCTCGCTTCACGGCGACCTCGCGTGGGCGCACGACCTGCGGGCGCCGCTCGATTCGACCGACGGGGGAGAGCGCACCGTGGACGGGTCCGGCGCGCTGCGTTGGGATCGCGACTGGATCAGCCTCGAGGTGGGCGGCGCGACCCGCGATCCCTTCGCGCCGATCGGATTCCCCGCGGCGATCACGACGATCGACAGCTCCGGTCCCCTGCGCCTGAGCCCGACGCAGCGCACCCGCTATTTCACCGCGCACGGCGGGCTCCGGCTGCTGCCGGGACTCCAGCTCTCGGGGTGGTACTTCGACCCGCTGGTCCGCAGCGGAAACGACTTCGAGCCGCCCTATCACACGCGCGTCTCACTCACGTTCTATTCGAAGTTCTGGCGGGTGTATCGGAGCGGCATCTTCGCGTTGCGGGGCGAGCTGGCCATGGAATCGTGGAGCCGCGGGACCGCGGGCCTCGACACCGCGGGTGCGTTGCGTATCCTCCCCGGCGTGACGATCGGCGACGTGAACGTCGAGGTGCGGATCGGGGGCGTGACCATTTTCTGGATCCAGCGCAACGTCACGCTGCAGCGCGCCAGCTACGTCCCCGGGTTCGACTACCCGCGTCGCTTTCAGTTCTACGGCGTGCGCTGGTTGTTCACCAACTGAAGTTGACCTAAGTGCTTTGTGTAACTACGTTTAAAGTCTGTGCCGCGGAGCATGACGGGTTTCGGTTCGGCCGAAGGGGAGGTCCTCGGCGGGCGGCTCTCGATCGAGATCCGCAGCGTGAACCACCGCTACTTCAATCCTCAGCTCAAGCTGCCGTTCGAGCTCGGCGGGGTCGAGGGACCGCTGCGCGAGCGGCTGCGCCAGCTGCTCGAGCGGGGCCATGTGACGGTCTCGGCGCGCTGGATCGAGGCGCCACAGCGGGAGGCGGCCGTCGCGGTGGACCTGGTGCGGGCGCGCCAGCTCGTGGCGGCGGCGAAGGAGCTGAAGAAGCGCCTCAAGCTCAAGGGCGAGGTGGACCTCGCATTCGTGGCCCGGCAGCCCGACGTTCTGAACGCGCATCAGGACGGCAGCGCCCCGGCGCAGTGGAGCGAGGTCGAGCCGATTGCCGAGCGGGCCGTTCAGGAGCTGCTCGGCATGCGGGCGCGCGAGGGAACGGCGCTCGCGGCGGAGCTAGCAGGAAGGCTCGGGGCACTCGAGACGGGTGCCGGGACGATCGAGCAGCGGGCGCCCGAGCGGCTCACCGTGGAGCTCGCGCGGTTGAAAAAGGCGGTGGCCGAGCTCGCGGCGGGTGTGCAAATCGATGAGCAACGTCTGGCCGTCGAGGTCGCGCTGATGGCGGACCGCGTGGACATCACGGAGGAGCTCGTGCGGTTACGGACTCACCTGGCGGCGTGTCGCGCGGCGCTCGCCACCGACGGGGCGGTCGGGAAGCAGCTCGGGTTCCTCGCGCAGGAGCTGTTGCGCGAGGTGAATACCATCGGGTCGAAGGCCAACGACGCCGGGATCGCGCAAACCGTGATCGCCATGAAAGGCGAGCTCGAGAAGTTCCGCGAGCAGCTCGACAACCTGGAGTGACGACCTCCCCGCGCGTGGTCGTGCTTGCCGCCCCGTCCGGGGGCGGCAAGACGACGATCGCGCGCGAGCTGCGGACTCGGGCGGCCGACAGCTTCGGGTACTCGGTGTCCGCCACGACACGCAAGGCGAGGCCGGGCGAGCGGGACGGTGAGGCATATCATTTTCTCACGCGCGACGAGTTCGAGCGGCGGCGTGAGGCGGGTGAGTTCCTCGAGTCGGCCGAGTATGCGGGGGAGCTGTACGGCACGCTGCGCAGCGAGGTCGAGCGGGTACTGCGCGGCGGAAAGCATGTGGTGCTCGATGTCGAAGTGACGGGAGCCCGACAGGTTCGGAAGGCCCACCCGCGTCCGGCATCGGTCGTGCTGTTCGTGATCCCGCCCTCGCCGCGCGTCTTGATCGAGCGGCTGCGCAAGCGGCGCACCGAGTCGGAAGCGGAGCTGTCGCAGCGGATCGACATCGCCACGCGCGAGGTCGAGACGGCGCGACGCGAGATCGGGGATGTGTACGACCGCGTGCTCGTGAACGACGACCTCGAGACGGCGGTGCGGGAGGTCATCGACCTGGTACAGAGAGGGGAGCGCGGAGTCGCGCAGCGCGCGCCCGGCGACATGGCTAGCTTGCTGTCGGACTTCGTGCGACAGCTGACGCGCGAGGCAGCCCAACTGAAGCAGTCTACCGGAAGGAGCAGGTGATGCGGATTGTGACCCCGAGCGAAGTCGCCACGCAGACCCAGAACAAGTACCTGGGCGTGCTGGTGGCCGCCAAGTTCGCCCGTTTCGTGAACGAGTTCCCGCGCGATCGCTCGGTGGACTTCGAGGAGAAGCTCACCACGCGGGCGCTGGACGAGCTGGTGCGCGGCCGGCTGACGTACAAGCTGGTGCGGCGGCGGCGCCAGGAAGGCTGATGGCGTTCGCCGGCCGGCACGTCGTCCTCGGCGTGTCGGGCGGGATCGCGTGCTACAAGAGCTGCACGCTCGCCCGGCGGCTCACCGAGGCCGGAGCGACGGTGGACACGGTGCTCACCGCGTCCGCCGCCGAGTTCGTCCGGCCCGTCACGTTCGAGGCGCTCACCGGGCGCCCGGTCCTCACCTCCCTGTGGGAGCGGGACCGGGCGCTCGCGCACATCGGGCTCGCGCGAGAGCCGGACCTCGTGATCGTGGCGCCGGCCACCGCGAACGTGCTGGCTCGCGCTGCGATGGGTCTCGCCGACGATGTGCTCACCGCCTTGTTGCTCGCCCGGACCGGGCCGGTGCTCGCGGCGCCCGCGATGAACGACGCGATGTACGCCCATCCCGCGACGCGGGCCAACCTGAAGACGCTCGCCGCGCGCGGCTGGCAGTTCGTGGGCCCCGAGACGGGCCCGCTGGCCGAGGGACCGAGCGACCGTCCCGGCCGCATGAGCGAGCCCGAGGGGATCCTCGCGGCGGCGGAGCGGCTGCTCGAGCAGCGCGCGCCGTGGCAGGGGAAGAACGTCGTCGTCACGGCGGGTCCCACCCGGGAGCACCTCGACCCCGTGCGCGTCGTCACCAACCCCTCGACCGGACGCATGGGCTACGCACTGGCGGAGGCCGCCTATGCCCGGGGCGCGGACGTCGTCCTGGTCTCGGGACCGAGCGAACTGGCGCTGCCGTTCGGCGTGACCGCCCATCGCGTCGAAACCACGGCCGAGATGCAGCGCGCGACGCAAGCGTTGGTGACGCGGGCGGACCTCCTCATCATGGCCGCTGCACCGGCTGACTACCGCCCCGCCGAGCCGTCCGCCGCCAAGCGCCCGCGCGCGAACGGCGGTCTGACCCTCGAGCTGGAAGCCACCCCCGACATCCTCGGCTCGCTCATGCGCCCCAAGAAATGCGTTGTGGTCGGGTTCGCGCTCGAAGCGGGAGGAAACGGCTTGGCTCGGGCGCAGGCCAAGTTGCGGGAGAAGGATTTAGATGCGATCATCCTGAACGACGCGCACGAGCCCGGCGCGGGATTCGAAGTGACCACGAATCGCGTCACCATCATCAGGAGGAGCGGTGACCCGATCGAGTTGCCGCTGCTTTCGAAGCGGGACGTGGCCGACAAGATCCTCGACGCGGTGGAGCAATCGCTGACGTGACCGACGGGCGGGCACTGGCGCGCGCATTCCTGGAACAGCAGCGGCAGCTGGGTGGCGATCCGGTGATTCTACCGGATGGCGCCACTTCGGGCACCCCGGGCTCGCGCCCGGGGTCAGTTGATCCCGTGGCAAGCGCAGCACTGACCCCGGGCGCCAGCCCGGGGAAAACGGAAGGGCGGAGCGCGCAGACGGACTCCGCACTGCCCCCTCCCGGGCTCTCCTACGATCCTCCCGGCGGCGATCTGTTCTCCAACGACCCGGTGCCGCAGGCGATCTCGCTCGAGGCGATCGCACAGCTCGTGGCGGGCTGCACCAAGTGCCGCCTGTGCGAGGACCGCCGGCACACGGTGCCCGGGGAAGGAGCAGCGGATGCCCGGCTGGTCGTGGTGGGCGAAGGGCCGGGACGGGTGGAAGACGAAACCGGACGACCGTTCGTGGGACCGGCCGGCGAGCTGCTCACCAAGATCCTCGGCGCGATCGAGCTGCCGCGCGAGCGGGTCTTCATCTGCAATGTGGTCAAGTGCCGGCCGCCCGAGAACCGCCTGCCGCAATTCGATGAGATCGCAGCGTGCGTGCCATACCTGTTCCGCCAGATCGACATCGTGAAGCCGAAGGTGATCCTCGCAATGGGCGGGACGGCCGCGCAGACGCTGCTCAACACCAAGCAGTCCCTGGGGGCGCTACGGAACCTGATGCACCGTTTCCGCGGTATTCCCTTGATCGTGACCTATCATCCGGCTGCCCTGCTTCGCAACCCGAACTGGAAGAAACCGACCTGGGATGACGTCCGCATCGCCCGCCGTCTCATCGGCTGAGCGCGCTTCCGAGTTCACCGGCCGCCAGACTCCGTGGAGCAACGAAGCGGAGCAGGCGGTGCTCGGCGCCATGCTGCTCGATCAGGACGCGGCCTTGAAGGCCGCGGAGCTGCTCGACGACACGATGTTCTACCGCGAGGGGCACCGGCTGCTGTTCCGTTCGATGATCGCGCTCACCGAGCGGGGCGACGTGATCGACCCCGTCACCCTGCGCGACGAGCTGATGCGGCGGGGAGACTTGGATCGCGCCGGGGGCATGGAGTACCTCGGGAGCCTCATCGACGTGGTCCCGACGGCCGCAAACGTCGAGTATCACGCCAAGATCGTGCGTGACAAGGCGGTGCTACGGCGCCTGATCGAGGCGGCCACCGCGATCATCCAGGACGCCTACGAGGGCCGCACCACCTCGATCGAAGTGCTCGACAACGCCGAGCACCGCGTGTTCCAGGTCGCCCAGTTCCGGCGCGCCGAGGAGTTCGTCCGGCTGAAGGAGCTGATCTGGCCGACGATGGAGCGCATCGAGCAGCTGCACACGAATCAAGGCGCGCTCACCGGCGTGGCGACCGGCTTCACCGACCTGGACCGGCTCACCGCCGGGTTTCAGCGCGGCGACCTGGTGATCGTCGCCGCCCGACCGTCAATGGGGAAGACGGCGCTCGCACTCAACGTGGTGCAGCATGCCGCGATCGAGCACAACGTGGGGATCGCGGTCTTCTCCCTCGAAATGTCGAAGGAGCAGCTGGTGCAGCGACTGCTCTGCTCCGAGGGTCTGGTGGACGCGCAACGGCTGCGCCGCGGCCAGCTGCGCGACGACGACTACCCCAAGCTCGCCCGCGCGGCCGGCCTGTTGGGCACGGCGCCGATCTGGATCGACGACTCGGCGATGCTCTCGCCCCTCGCCATGCGCTCCAAGGCGCGTCGCCTCAAGGCAGAGCACGACATCGGCCTGGTGGTGGTCGACTACCTGCAGATGATGCAGGGCCCCACTGACTCCGAGAGCCGGCAGCAGGAGATCTCGTTCATTTCCCGCTCGCTCAAGGCCCTGGCCAAGGAGCTGGACGTGCCGGTGGTGGCGTTGTCCCAGCTCTCGCGCGCCCCCGAGCAGCGCGGCGGCGAGCACCGGCGCCCCCAGCTGTCGGACCTGCGCGAGTCCGGGGCGATCGAGCAGGACGCCGACGTCGTGTGCTTCATCTATCGCCAGGAGTTCTACGACGGCCCGGTCGACCCCAAGACAAATGAAAGTATCGAAGGGATTGCGGAGCTGATCGTGGGCAAGCAGCGCAACGGCCCCACCGGAACCGTCAAGCTGTTCTTCAAGAAGGAATACACGCGCTTCGACAACTACACGCCGCGCGAGTCACCCCCGGGGGCCGCCCGTGGCTAAGGGAGGCTCGGTGTTCCGCTGCACGGACTGCGGCGCGGAGCAAGCCAAGTGGGGCGGACGCTGCGAGGCGTGCGGGGCGTGGAATACGCTCGTGGAAGAGGCGGTCGGGCGGACGGGTAGACGGCCGGACCGAGGGCCGTCCCCGTCCGGCAGTCCGCCCATCCGGCTATCCGCCGTGGGGACGGTGGGGTTCGAGCGGTGGCAGACCGGCCTCCGGGAGTTCGATTTCGTGCTCGGCGGCGGAATCGTGCCGGGGTCCGTCGTGCTCGTGGGCGGCGAGCCCGGCATCGGGAAGTCCACCCTGCTGCTGCAGTGCGCGGCACGGCTCGAGCAGGCGGGGGTTCCCACACTGTACGTGTCCGGGGAAGAGTCACCCGATCAGATCCGGTTGCGGGCCGCTCGGCTGACGGTCGACGCCGGCGCGGTGCACGTGCTGGGCGAGACGCGCCTCGAGGCGATCACCCATCACGCGCGCGCGCTCGGCGCCCGCGTCGTGCTGGTCGACTCGATCCAAACCACCTATACCGACGAGCTCGAAGGCGCACCGGGCAACGTGGGCCAGGTGCGGGAGTGCGCGGCCCGGCTGATGCGCTTCGCCAAAGAGGCGGGGCCCGCGGTGCTGCTCGTCGGGCACGTAACCAAGGGCGGCGGCATCGCGGGCCCCAAGACGCTCGAGCACATCGTGGACACGGTCCTCTACTTCGAGGGCGAGAGCACGCTGGATCACCGCATCCTGCGCGCCGTGAAGAACCGCTTCGGCTCCGTGGACGAGATCGGCGTCTTCGAGATGACCGGCGCGGGACTGGAGCCCGTGGCGGACCCAGCCGCGGCGTTTCTGGCGGGACGCACCACGGGTGTTTCCGGCTCGGCGGTGACCGCGCTGATGGAAGGAACGCGTCCGCTGCTGGTCGAGATCCAGGCGCTGGCGGCGAAGAGCGGCTTCGGCACCCCACAGCGGGTAGCCACGGGACTGGACCACCGCCGCCTGGCGGTCCTGCTCGCGGTCCTCGAGCGCCGCGGTGGCCTGCCGTTCGGTGAGCGGGACGTGTTCGTGAACGTGACGGGCGGGGTGCGGCTGCTCGAGCCTTCGACCGATCTCGCCGTCGTGGCGGCGCTGGTCTCGAGCGTGCACGACCGACCGCTGCCGGCGGACGCCGTGTTCCTGGGCGAGGTCGGCCTGGGCGGCGAGATCCGCCCGGTGGCGGCAGTCGAGCGACGCCTCGGCGAAGCCGTGCGCCAGGGGTTCCGCCGCGTGTTTCTGTCCGCCCGCTCTCGGGTGAGCCTGCCCGGCCTCGATTTGGTGGGCATGGACGGCATCGGTGACCTCGCCCGGCGACTCGCGGCCTGACGCGGGCGTCGTGATCGTGGCGGCCGGCGCCGGCGTGCGCGCCGGCCCCGGCGAGCCAAAACAGTTCCGGCCCATCCTCGGCGTCCCGATGCTGTTGCGCGCGTTGCGGCCGTTCACGTCCCATCCCGCCGTCGGGCAGGTGGTGGTGGTTGTGCCCGCCGGATTCGAAGCCCGCCCCCCCGAGTGGCTGGGCAAGTTGGTGGGCGACCGGTTGGCGCTCGTCGCCGGCGGCGCCACACGGGCCCAATCGGTACGGGCCGGCCTCGGGGCACTGCCGCCGCACGCCACGGTAGTCCTGGTGCACGACGCTGCTCGCCCGTTCGTGACTCGCGAGACAATCGACGGGGTGATCGCCAAGGCACGCCTGGGGGTAGGGGCCGTGGCGGCGATACCGGTTTCCGATACGGTCAAAGACGTCGAGCAAGAGCGTATCACGAAAACCGTACCACGAAACCGTCTCTGGCGCGCGCAGACTCCACAGGGGTTCCCCCGAGCGATGATCGAGCGAGCGTACGCGGAGCTCGCGAACGGCGATGCCGCTTCGACCGACGACGCGGAGCTGTGCGAGCGCGCGGGCTTCCCGGTGGAGGTCGTCCCCGATTCGGCGTACAATCTCAAAGTCACGACCGCCGACGATTTCCGGGTCGCCGAGGCGCTGGCGCGTGAGCTGCGGTGAGCGGCGTTCCCTTCCGGACGGACGAGGAAGTGACGGCCGCCCTTCCTCGCGTGGTGGCGCATCTCCGCGAGGGTGGCCTGATCGCCTATCCGACGGAAACGGTGTATGGCCTGGGTTCGCGGGCGCGGGGCCCGGACGTCCAGGCGGTCGCACGCCTGAAGGGTCGGCAGCCCGGCAAACCGTTCCTGTTGCTCGTCGCCGACCGTGACATGGCGGAGGCGCAAGGCCTCGCATTCAGCGAGTCCGCGAGCGCGCTGGCGCGGGCGTTCTGGCCCGGGCCGCTCACGTTGGTACTCCCGGGAGGGAGCGGCCGGCTGCCGGACGTGTTGCGAGGCCCCGAAGGCGGGATCGCCGTGCGCTGGACGTCGCATCGCGGGATGGCCACGCTGGTGCGGGCGCTGGGGGAGCCGGTGACGTCCACTTCGGCTAACTTGCCCGGGAGTCCCCCGGCCCCGGGCGCGGAAGCCATCGCGCAGGATTTCGCGCCGGCGGTCGAGGCGGGGACCTTGCTCGTGCTGGACGGGGGCGTTTTGGGAAACTCTCCGCCGTCCACCATCGTTGATTGCACGCAGCGCACGCCCCGCTTGATCCGCGAAGGCGCCCTGACGCTCGGCGAGCTGCGCCGGGCCGCGGGTCGGCTCGCTCCATGACCGAGGAACCGAACACGAAACGAATCCTGCTGGTCTGCACCGGCAACATCTGCCGCAGCCCGCTCGCGGCGGCCTTGCTCGAGCGCGCCCTGGTGGAGCGGGGGATCGAAGGGATCGCGGTAGCCTCGGCGGGCACCGGGGCCTGGGACGGCGCCCCGGTTTCCGAGGGCGCCTATCTCGTGGGACTCGAGCGGGGGCTCGATCTCTCGGGCCACCGGGCGCGGCTCCTGACGCGCGAGCTGGTCGACGGCGCCGACTTGATCCTCACGATGGCGCGGCACCACCGAGCGCGCGTGGACGAGCTGGGCGGCGAAGGTCACGTGTTCGTGCTGGGCGAGTATGCCGGCCGTGAGGGGGACGAGGCCGAGGTGAGCGACCCCTTCGGCGGAGACCTCGACGTGTATCGCGACACCTGCGTCGAGCTCGAGGCGCTCCTGCAGACGGCCGTGGAGCGTATCGTAAAAGAGTTCGCGAGTGGAAGTCAGCGCTAGCACACGCCTGCTGGCGGTGATCGGCGATCCAGTCGCCCATTCGCTTTCCCCCTCGATGCAGAATGCCGCAATCCGCGTCCTCGGCCTGGACGCCGTGTACGTCGCGCTGCGCACGTCGGCCCCGGAGCTGACCACCGTGCTCGCCGCCCTGGCCGCGGTCGGTGGGGCGGGGAACGTGACGGTGCCGCATAAGGAGGCGGCGGAACGATGCGTGGCGCGGACAACCGATGTGTGCGCCCGCGTCGGCGCCTGCAATACGTTCTGGACGGAGCACGGAGCGCTCGTGGGCGACAATACCGATGTCGCGGGAATCCTGGCCGCTCTGCGGCAGCTCGGCGCGGACGGTGCCGGCAGCTGGCTCCTGCTCGGCACGGGTGGCTCCGCGCGCGCGGTGGCGGTGGCGGCGGCGGCGGCGAAGGCCGATCTGCACGTGCTGTCACGCGACGCCGCGCGGGCGCGCGACTTCGCCACCTGGGCTCGCGGGCAGGGGACCCGCGCGGAGCCGGCGCGAGGCCAGCTCCAGCCCGATATCGCGATCAACGCGACGCCCGCCGGACTCAAGGACTCCGATCCGTTGCCGCTCGACCCGGACAGCGCGGCCCACCTGCATGCCGCCCTC
>DASQAM010000297.1:0-5151 GCA_035635735.1 Gemmatimonadales bacterium
CGAACAGTGTCAGGGAGCGTTCGTCGACCGCCCAGGCGTCGTCGGACCGATGGTGGGGGTCGGGCAGCGTCACGCAGCGCCTCTAGAATCGGGGGTGGCAATATAGGGAATCGGGGCTTATTGCGGGCAGTGCGCTTGCTCTGCAGCCTCGGCAGCCACAGCTCCGCCATGGGTTCTGGTTCAGCGGCGGTCTCGGCTATGGCTCACTCGGGTGCAAGGATGGAACGGGTTCGCGCTCAGTTACTCGGGCGGCGACGCGAACGTCGGGCAGATCGGCCTGGGCATCACCGTGCATTAGGGCGAAGCGTCCGCAAGCAGTGCTGGTGCGCGCCGGATTCTCGACTGGTCCGGCGCGCTCTGTTTGGTAATCACCGACCCGACACTAGGGCGACGAGGGTAAGCCCATCCGCTCCCGGATCTCCGCAAACCGAGGATCTTCGCGGAGCCGCGCCGTGGTGGGGACGCCGTAGAGCGTGAATATGAGGAAGGGGTCGTGCTCGTCGCACGCCCGGTGCAGCAGCGCCAAGGCCTCATCTCGCGCTCCCACCGCGGCGGACAACATGGCCAGGGTCGTGGGCTGGACGTATTCGCGCTGGGACCGTCTGACGAGCTCATCTCGGATCGCCCGCGCCTCGTCCGGCTTGCTCGCGTCCGCGTAGACGACCGCTTGGCCCGCTGCCCCCCAGGGGTGTCGCCCCGAGATCGCGAGGGCGCGCTCGTACACCGCCAGAGCGTCCGCCAGTCGCCCGGCCCCGTGGTACGCCGCCGCCAGGATGATTTGCGAGAAGTACGCGTCGGGATCGAGTCGCGCGGCCCGAGAAGCCTCTTCCACGGCATCATCGTGGCGGCGTGCGCCGGACAGCGCCAGCGCCAACATCGATCGCGGGTAGGCGTCCAGCGGCTCTATTTCGACCGCGCGCGCCGCCTCCGCAATCCCCTCCTCATCCCGGCCGTGCACCCACTGCAGGTTGAACATCCCGTGCCAGCAGCGCGCTTGCACGTAGCCCGGGTTGAGCTGCAATGCCTTGCGGAACTCCCGGTCGGCGCCGGCCCAGTCCCAATCCCACAGCCGCACGCCCGCCACGGCATTGTGGGCCTCGGCGAGCTCGGGGCCCAGCTCGACGGAGCGCCGCGCGGCGGCCCGCGCCTGGGGAAGCGCATCGCGCGGGGTGAGAACCCCGTACATGCCCAGGAGTGTATAGGCGTCGGCCAGGCCGGCGGAGGCGAGCGCGTACTGGGGATCGAGCTCGAACGCTGCGCGGAACGCTTCGAGCGCCTGCCAGAGGGCGACCCCCCGCCTGTTGATGAACCCACGGCCCTTGAGATAGAGCCGGTAGGCCTCGAGGTTCTCCGTGTGGGGCCGCACCAACGTCATCTGGTCGCTGCCGGCGAGGCTCACCTGCAGGCGCTCGGCGATCGTCCGGGCGATCTCCTCCTGGATCGCGAACACATCCTCGGGCTCGCGGTCGAACCGCTCCGACCAGAGGTGATACCCATCCGCCACATTGACGAGCTGCGCGGTGATCCGCAGTTGTGCCCCTGCCTTACGCACGCTGCCCTCGAGCACCGTGCCCACCGAGAGTTTGTCCCCGATGACGCGCAGATCCTCACGCTTCCCCTTGAACGAGAACGCGGACGAACGACCCGCCACTCGCAGCCCCGGCAGCTGAGCGAGGGCGTTGATAATCTCTTCCGCAATGCCGTCGCCGAAGTACTCGATCTCCGGGTCCGAGCTCATGTTGGTGAACGGGAGCACGGCGATCGACTTGTCGGTCGGCGCTTCGCGTTCGGCCGGGCCCCCCGGCTCGGGCGCGATCAACGCGGCAGCGAGCTGCGCGGCTGTGGCGTAACGCTCCGCCGGGTCTCGGGCGAGCGCTTTGGCGACGGCTCGGCTCCCCCAAACCGGGACCCCGTCGCGCACGCTCGAGACCTCCGGCGGGCGATGGGTGAAACGCATCGCGATGACGGCCTGCGCGGTGGGCCCTGTGAACGGAGGTGCTCCAACCCACATCTCGTAGAGCACGCAGCCCAAGCTGTAGATGTCGCTGCGACCGTCCAGGTCCGAGGCCCCGGCCGCCTGCTCCGGGCTCATGTACGTGGGCGTCCCGAGGAGCACGCCGGTCTGGGTCACCGTCCGATCCCCGGCCGCCTGAATCGCGCGCGCGATACCAAAATCGGCAACGACCGCGTGCCCGGCGGAGATGAGAATGTTCTCGGGTTTGATGTCACGGTGGACGACGCCCTGCTGGTGGGCATACTCCAACGCGTCGGCCACTTCGCGGGCTATGGTCAGGGCCTCCTCCACCGGCAGCTCGTGCTCCCGCGCGAGCCGGTCGCGCAGTGACTCGCCTTCGACGTAGGGCATGACATAGTAGAGAAAGCCCGCCGCCTCACCCGAGTCGAGTAGCGGCAGGATATGGGGGTGGTTGAGCCGAGCCGTGAGCTTGATCTCCCCCAGGAACCGCTCGGCACCCAAGGCCACCGCGAGCTCCGGTCGCAACACCTTGATGGCCACGGGTCGTTCGTGTTTCGGGTCTCGTCCCAGGAATACGAGCGCGGTCCCACCGTGGCCGAGCTCGCGCTCGATCGCGTACCGGCCAGTGAGGGCGACTTCCAAGCGACCAGCGAGGTCGGACACGGGGCCTTCGATGCCTGGGACGAGTCCATGATACGGGTGTCGATTGAGCCCGACCAGATGCCGTGGAGTGGGGCATTGCCAATCCTGTGCCAGGGCTTCAGGATAGGATCATGCACGGGACGCTGCGGCTGTCGATCACCATTGTCCTCGTCGCATGGTGGGCAACGGTTGCGTCTGCGCAAACCGTGACCGTGGTCCACAACGTGAATCTGCGTCCCGACCCCTCCAGCGAATACCCTGCAACCCGATTACTCCTGCCTTCCGAGCCGCCCTTGACCCTGCTCGAGCCGAGTCCCGAGAGCGGGTACTACCACGTTCAAACGAGCATTGGAGAAGACGGGTACGTCTGGAGCCAGTACGTGCGGGTGGCGGTCGCAGCAACGCCACCCGCGGGCCCCGGCGTCCCTGGATCGGCGAGCATGGTCGGGTGTGGCGACGGGTTGTGGCAGCACGTCTACCACCCGTCGCGCCTGCTCGTGAAGCAGGACTGCGTGACGGTCACGGGCATGATCGTCGACGCGACCGCGGGCCAGCCGCATCATCAGGCCGACGGCATGCGTCACGAGCCGGACGGCGACACCCACGGTTGGCTGCAAGTCGATCCACAGTTCGCGGACATGATCAACGCGGGGAACACGTCAGATGAAGGAGGGAATCTCGTCTTCGAGGTCGTGTGCCACTACACCGTCACACAGCCGGATGCGGAATCCGCTTGCTCAGGATTCGCGGACCACACGACGTTTCCGCCGGTCGGCACTCATGTCGCGATCACCGGGACATTCGTGCAGGAGAAGAATCACAAGAAGTGGAACGAGATTCACCCGGTCTCGCGTATCCAGGTGCAGTAGAGACATCAGGGCCGCGGGTCCCCCGCTCCATCGTACACGCGCCGGAACTCGAGCGAGCGCCTCCGTCCGCCCTCGAACTTGACGATCACATACAGCTGCTTCCCGTTCTGCGAGCGGAGATAGTCCTCCGTGACCTTCCCGCCACCCGAGACCTTGCGCTCGACCACGAAATCGTTGCCCTGCCAGTGGCCCTTGATCTCGACGTCCCCGCCTCCGTCCACGATCTGGGTGACCTTCCGGCCGTCGTCATGGAGTACCCGCGCCGCGCCGCTGTCCGAGCCGAACGCGAGGCTCGAATCAGTCTCGACGATCGTGAGTGCGGGGGGTGCAGCGAACACGAGCTGCATGGTCTGGTGCGTCCGCTGGCGCTGCTCGTCGCTCATCCCTCCCCCGCCCCGCTCACCGCCGCCACGCCCGCGGCCGAAGCCCCCGCCCCCGCGGCCGCTAAAACCGCCACGACCTCCGCCCATGCTGGGGTACGCGCCCCCCCGGCCACGCGGCTGGTCGCCGGTCGAGTCCCGGCCCTGGAGCATGTCCCGCGGGTTGTCGCTTTGCGCGGCATTGAAGGTCCAACGCCCGGATAGATCCGGGTGCGTGCCGCCGAGGGTGATCACTCCGCACAGCACGACTGCTGTCATCAGTTGCATCGGGCAACCTCTCTTTTGGGTCCGTGCACTCATGAGCGGTATACGAACGGAGTGCGGTCGAAGGTGACCGACGTGCGCTCAGCGCCCGCGAAGCGACGCTCGTATTCCATGACAGTGACGAGAGCGCCGTCAGCGATTCAGTTCGGAACTGGCGTCGGGAGAAGGTCGTGGTCGACAAGATGCGGCACGCGTTGGCAGCGGCACTCGCGGTTCCGGTATTGTGGGCGAGTACCCTGGCCTATCCGCTCATGGGCCTGACGTATTGTGTGGCGATGGTCGCGCTCGATGGCATCGAGCAGGTCGTCCGCCGGCTCAACGTCTCGCGCCGACGGACTGAAGACCCTTAAGCGACTATTGCTGGTAGAGCGCGGGGAACTGCTGATGCAGCCGCTGCACCTTCGGCAGGTCGTTGAATACGATATACGGTTGGTCGGGGTGGCGGGCGAGATAGTTCTGGTGATACTCCTCTGCGGGATAGAAGTGCTCGAACGGCGCCACCTGGGTGACGATGGGACGAGAGAAGACGTGGGCCTTGTTCAGCTGATCGATATAGGCCTGTGCGGTCTCCTTCTCGGTCTCGTTCCCGTAGAAGATCGCCGAACGGTACTGGCTCCCCACGTCCGGGCCCTGCCGGTTCAACTGGGTCGGATCGTGCGCCACCGAAAAGAAGATCCGCAACAGCTCGCCGTATGAGATCTGCGACGGATCGTACGTGATCTGCACCGACTCGGCATGCCCCGTCATGCCGGTGCTCACGACGCCGTAGCGCGCGGTGGCCGCACCTCCGCCCGAGTAGCCCGAAACCACGCCCGACACGCCTTTCACGTGCTTGAACACGGCGTCCACTCCCCAAAAGCATCCGCCCGCGAGCACGGCGATCTGCTCACCCTTGGCCGGCGGGACCCGGGACGTGGCCGCGAAGGCCGGGATCTGCGCTTGAGCCACGCTGACACAGGTGAGGAGGGGCACGAGGCTACGGAACGGGGTCATGCCGGAATCTAATCGATGGCGCAATGGA
>DASQAM010000298.1:0-2176 GCA_035635735.1 Gemmatimonadales bacterium
GCCATGGCGGTGCCGAGGGCGTTCACGCCGTCGACCAGCAGGGGATCGACGTTCGGCTCGATCGGATCCAGGTAGGGCGGCAGGAAGAGCCGCGACCCATCGGTGTCCTGCTGGTGAATGTCGTGCACGATCTCCGGGTGCCAGACGTTGTGGATCGAGTCCACTACCAGCTGCGTCTCGACTTGGGTGAACGCGTACCAGTCGCGGTTGTTGTCGTGCCCCGTGTAGTGGTGATACAGCTCGGGTGGATCGGTGCCCTCGGCTGTCGTGCCGAGCGTCCGGTTGTACCAACGGGTGACGATCGAGACCCCGTCGGGGTTGAGCGACGGCACGAGCCACAGGATCACATTGTCGAGGATCGCTCGGGTCGCGGCGCTGGTGTCGCTCGCGAGTCGGTACGCGAGCACCGCGGGGCTCAGGTGCCCGCCGACCTCCGTCGAGTGGATGCCTGACGTGATAAGCACAATGACCTTGCCGCTGTGGAGCACATCGTCTGCTTCCTTGGTGGTCTTGAATCCCCGAGGGTCCGCGAGCTTTTGGTTGAGCTCACGGTAGCGGTCCAGGGCCCGCAAGTTCTGCGGGCTCGAGATCACGAGTGCAATCATCGGAGCGCCGAGGGTGCTGTGCCCCAGCTCGCGGTACCGCATCCGATCGCTGCCCGAAGCGAGCGCCTGATAGTACCGAACGAGGGTCGGCCAATCGGCGAGCTTCCTGTCGTCGCCGGGCTCGAACCCCAGCACCGACCGCGGGGTCGGTATCCTTTGGGCCGTGACCGGGGGAGGACGGCGCCGGGCCGGCGGCGTGCGGCGTGGTTGCTGCGCCGCGGCAGGAGGTGCCGGCGTGGCGGCGATCGCCACGGCGAACAGGAGCGCCAGCGGGCGGAGCATGGGGGCAGGAGAACATACCGAGGCCCCGCCCGCTCACGCTACGGCAGCTTGTGCAGCTCCACCCGACGGTTCTGCGCGCGTCCCGCGGCGGTGTTGTTGGGCGCGATGTAGCCCGACGCGCCGTACCCCTTCGCGACCATGCGGAGCGGCGGGACGCCCTTGCGCGCCAAGTAGAAACGGACGGCGGCGGCGCGCGCCTGCGACAGTCGCAAGTTCGTGAACTTCCTTCCGGTGCTGTCGGTGTAGCCCGCGACCTCGATCCGGATGTCGGGATTCGCGACTAGCGAGGCCGCGACGGCATCGAGCACCATGTACGAGTCCCGCGTCAATATGGACCTGCCGGTCTCGAAGTTCACGCCCGTCAGAACCAGCGTGGGCCGCGGTGGAGCGCCGGGCGTCGGGGACCGCGCGGCTTCAGGCGCGAACAGGATGAGACAGCCGTTCGCGTCCACCTGGCTCCCCGGGGGCGCGGGCGGACACTTGCCTGGTGGGGTGGGCGTAGCCGCTGCCGAGGGTGGCTTCACCGCTTCGACCGGGAGCGGGCAGCCGACCGCATCCACCTTGGTGCCCGCCGGTGTGTTGGGACATTGGTCGATGCCGTCCGGCACGCCATCGAGGTCGGTGTCCAACGGGCAGCCGCTGGCGTCCACGGTGGCTCCTGCGGGGGTGTTGGGGCACTTGTCGATGCCGTCGGGGACGCCGTCCTTGTCCGAATCCAGCGGGCACCCGGCCGCGTCGACCGCGACGCCCGTGGGCGTGTTGGGACACTGATCGACGCCATCGGGCACGCCGTCGCCATCGGAGTCGACCGGACAGCCCTTCGCGTCCACGTGCACGCCCGCGGGCGTGCCGGGGCACTGATCGATCCCGTCAGGGACGCCGTCGGCGTCACTATCGACGGGGCAACCGGTCGCATCGACACGCGCGCCCGCCGGCGTCCCGGGGCACTTGTCGATCCCATCGGGGACGCCGTCCCGGTCGGAATCGATGGGGCAGCCCTTCGAGTCCACAACAGCCCCCGCGGGCGTGTCAGGGCAGGCATCCTTCGCGTCGGGGACGCCGTCGTGGTCGGAATCCTTGGACGGGGCACCCAGATGGAACACGGAGAGCCCGGCGGTGCCCAGGAAATGCGTGGCCGTCTTTGGGCCGAACGTCGACTGGGTGCTGGGGCTGTAGATCGCCCGCCCCTCTACGCGCAACGCGATGCGGTCACTGAGGAACAGGCGAACGCCGGCGCCGCCATGGGCGCCGTTGTCGGTGAAGCGGTAGGGCGCGCGGGTGCCGAAGTC
>DASQAM010000299.1:0-3334 GCA_035635735.1 Gemmatimonadales bacterium
TTCATGGAGCTCGCGGCGCTGTACGAGCGGCCGGTGGCCCGAAATCTCGGGCTATCGATCTATCTCGCCCCCGTGGGCGAGCCCGCGGTTGGGCCAGTCGCATTCCCCCACCGGCCCTCGGCGGGCGCCGATCCATTGGCTCCGATATCGCACCATTGGCAGGACGGCACGCACATCACGTTCGGGGTGGTGACGGCGGGGGTGTTCACGCGCGCGGTAAAGGTTGAGGGTTCGTGGTTCAACGGCCGCGAGCCGGACGAGCATCGGACGGGGTTCGACTACTCGGGCAGGCGGCTCGATTCCTACAGCACCCGGTTCACCGTCAACCCGGGTCCGCGCTGGAGCGTGTCGGCGTGGTACGGCTACCTGAAGAGCCCTGAAGTGCTGCACCCTGATGAGTCGCTCCACCGCTACGGTGTGGCCGCACTCACGACACGGCCGTTCGGCCGGCATGGACAGTGGGCAAGCGGGCTCATCTGGGGGGCGAACGACCCCGTCGGCTCTGGAGAGCTGTCGAGCAGCGTGGTCCTCGAGTCCACGCTCGACCTCGACGGGACGAACGTCCTCTTCGGCCGCGCGGAGTATGTGCGGAAGAGCCCTCAGGACTTGGGGATTGCCTCGGTGGCGCCAAACACGCAGTACGACGTCGGCGCAGTAGCCCTCGGTTACTTGCGCACGGTCGGGACTATTGCGGGGCTCGCCGCGGGAGTCGGGGCGCGCGGGTCGGTCAACTTCGTCCCGTCGAGGCTCGAGGGCGAGTACGGCAGCCGCACCCCGGTCGGATTGGCGGTCTTTGTCAGGTTCCAGCCCATGAGCGCACATTGACACATCAATATAATTTGATATATCATGGGTCATGTCCGTGACGACCCTTCCCGGTATCAGCCGCGCGGCCCGCCGGTTCCACGCGCTCTCGGACGAAACCCGGCTCGCGATCGTGCAGCTGTTGTCGCACGGGGAACGGTGCGTGTGCGAGCTGCAGGACGTGCTCGATGCGGCGCAGTCACGGCTGTCCTTCCATTTGAAGACGCTGAAGGATGCCGGGCTCGTGACCGATCGCCGGGACGGTCGGTGGATCTACTATGCCTTGAACCGCGATGCGCTCGACGAAATCGCAAAGTTCGCGTCCGATGTGAAGCCAGGGAGACACGCCGGGAGCTGTGCGCGGGCCTGCTGCGAATGAAGAGTGAGCGTATGGAAGCCGACGAGATCAAGCAGGCTGTGAAGGAGAAGTATGGACGGGCCGCGCTCCGCGTGGCCGGCGGCCGCTGCGGCTGCGATCCCGTCAGCTCGAACCTCTACAATGCCGCAGAGACGGCGACGCTTCCTGAGGCGGCGGTGCTCGCGTCACTGGGCTGCGGCAATCCCACGGCCCTCGCCGAGCTCCATGAAGGGGAAGTGGTACTCGACCTGGGGTCGGGAGGTGGCATCGATGTCCTGCTGTCCGCCAAGCGCGTGGGTCGGACCGGAAAAGCCTATGGCCTCGACATGACCGACGAGATGCTCGGCCTGGCGCGGGAAAACCAGCGTAAGGCGGGCGTCACGAACGTCGAGTTCCTGAAGGGGGAGATCGAGCGCATCCCCCTCCCGGATGGGTCGGTGGACGTGATCATCTCGAACTGCGTGATCAACCTCTCGGCCGACAAGCGTCAGGTGCTGCGCGAGGCCTTCCGCGTTCTCAAACCTGGCGGCCGATTCGCCGTGTCGGATGTCGTGGTTCGAGGGGAGGTGCCGGCCGCGGTGCGGAGCAGCATGGAGCTGTGGGTGGGGTGCGTCGCCGGCGCGTTGGAGGAAGCCGAGTATCAGCGGCTGCTGGCGGAGGCCGGTTTCGAGGAGATCGGTGTCGAGCCGACGCGGCTCTACGAATTCGCGGAGGGCCGAATCATGGGGGCGTTCGTGCGGGCCCGGAAGCCGCTCGAATAGACGTGTTCCGCCTTCTCTTCCTCTGCACCGGGAATTCCGCCCGCAGCCAAATGGCGGAGGCCTTGCTCAACTGGAAAGGCCGCGGACGATTCCACGCGGAGAGCGCCGGCTCACGCCCCGCCGATCGCGTGAACCTTCACGCGATCGAGACGCTGCGTGAACACGACATCCCTTGGTCCGGGCACGCTCCCCGCAGCATCGACGGGTTGGAGCGCGAGCCCTGGGACTTCGTGATCACCGTGTGCGATCGAGCCAAGGAATCGTGTCCCATCTTCCCCGGCCAGCCGATCCTGGCGCACTGGGGCATGCCGGACCCCGGCGAGGTCGCGGGTGATGAAGCCACCCAGCGGAAGGCGTTCGAAGCGGCGTTTCTGGTGTTGAGTCGGCGGATCGATGAGTTGTTGGCGCTACCGATCGAGAAACTCGAGCGGCTCGCGCTCGAAGCCCGGCTGCGGGTGATCGGGCGTCAGGTCTGATCGACCGACCGTCGCCACAGCGACGACCCGAAGGCCAGGGTGGCCACGATGACGTTAGCCACGATGATCGGGAGCGAGTGGATCAGCACTCCGTAAGTCGCCCACGCCAGGGCGGCGAGCCCCTGGACGCGCCGCAGCGTTGTGGTTCGCTTGCAGAAGTAGGAAATCGCGAAGATGGCCGTCGCGATCCACCCGACCAAATCAGGCATGCCTGAACCCCCGAGTCACGCAACCAGCGGCGGGGCCGCGTCCGTCTCCCGGATCGTGAGGAGATCCGTCTGCACCTTGTCCCATTCCTGGAGCACGAGCCCGCGGGACTCGAACAGCGCGTGAATGCCGCCCGCGTCCATACCGACGATCTCCTCGAGAATCGGCACCAGCACGCTCAGGGCATCCTCGCTCAAGACCGTGCGCTTCGCAATCTGCGCGAGGTACTTGTTCTCGGACACGGCGATCGTGAGTCCGTTCAGGCGGTTGACATGCAGCATCACGTGAATGTCCGAGCTGCCGTCGCCGACGTAGATCACCCGGTCGTGGCTCACCGGCAACCGCGCTCGGAGCTCCTCGAGCAGGGCCACTTTGCCGTATCCGGCCGTGACCCGCTCGATCGACTGGATCTCGCCCGACGTGGGGTCGTAGCGGAACCGCGTCCCGAAGATGTGATCCGGCGGGACGATGCCTTCCAGGGCCGACTGGATCACTTCCTGGGGAGCCGCGGAAATGACGTAGAACGCGAAGTCGTACCCGTCCACTTCGCCGAGCAGGCGCGGGAGGAGGCTCAGGTTCTGCTTCAAACGAACCCGCTTGCCCACTTCTATCAGGTGCTCTTTTCTCACCCGCCGGTACTCCGGGTCGTGAAGCAGCAGATACGCCAGCTCCGCCCCTTGCTGTACCAGGTGGATGCGTGACAGCCCCGCGGTCTTCTCCCGAAAGTC
>DASQAM010000300.1:0-2702 GCA_035635735.1 Gemmatimonadales bacterium
GCCCCCACGAAGGTCGCGATGTTCAGCGCGGTCCTGTGCTTCGCGAGCTGCGCGAAGTAGCCGTCCAAGTCGCGCCAGTCCTCGCGGTAGTGCCACTTCTTCATGGCATCCGAGTCGTCCATCACGAGCCGGTCGGTCAGCGGTGCGACGGAGCCGCCCTCGCCGGTGACCTCGGTAGTGATCCCCTGCGTGATCTTCGAGAACACGCGATTGTCAATCAGCGCGTAGATCTCCGACTGGCCCATCATGTCGATGAAGCCAGGCGCGACGACCAGCCCGCGCACGTCGAGGGTCTCCCGCGCCGCCGCGCCGCTCAGAAATCCCACGGCGACGATGCGGTCGCCCCGGATGGCCACGTCGCCCCGATAACGGGGATTGCCGCTGCCGTCCACGATCCAGCCGTTCTTGAGAACGAGGTCGTACCCACCTCCCCCGTTTCCCGTTTCTCGTTTCCCGCACCCACCGACGAGGAGGATGGCGGCGAGAGCCCAGGTCACTTTGCCCATGTTCTCCTCAGCGAATCGGGGTGGAGGATCCGTCCCCGGAGCATGACCCACGCGATGCGGCGGGTGGCGGCGATGTTCGCCGCGGGGTTGGCGTCGAGCACCACCAGGTCCGCCACCTTGCCCGCGGCTACCTGGCCGAGCGAGTCCGCGCGCAACAGCTCGGCACCCTTCCGCGTCGCGGCCGTGAGCGCCTCGACCGGCGTCAGGCCGGCGGCGACGAGCAGGCTCAGCTCTTCGTGCAGCGAGAAGCCCGGTACGAGCAGCTGGTTCGCGGCGTCGGAGCCGGCCGCGACGAGCCCGCCCGCGCGCTTGAACTCGCGGACGAACTCGTTTTGACGAGCGCGCGATCGCCGGAACGCCTGGAGTTCGGTGGTGCGCCACCCCGTGCGACGCAACAGCCCCGCAACATCGCGCACGCTCGCGACGCTGGCGGGAACGTCCTCCATGCCCGGGCGCGACAAGAGCGTCGGGTTGTCGAGCCGCGAGAGCATTTCGTGCACCACGAGGGTGGGCACGATCGCGACGCGGGTGGCCACGAGCGCACGCGCCGTGCGCGCGAGCGAAACGGAATCGAGCGCGGCCCAGCCCATCTCCTCGGTCGTCCAGCCGCGCAGGAACTGGTCGTGCGCCCTGAAGTACGGGGTGGGGTCGCGACTCGCCGCGGCCACGACGCCGGCCATGTGCTCGAGCGACGCCACCCCGGCCCTGGCGGCGGTGAGGGCGTCGATCTTGCCGAGATGCGCGGCCACGGGGAGGCGGAGGGTGGTCGCCTCGTCCAGGAGCGGTCGCAGCAGGTCGGCCGTGAACTTGGTGTAGATCTTAACGTGGTCTGCTCCTGCCACCGCGCGCAGATCCACGGCCCGGCGCACCTCGGTGGCCGTTCGCACCGCGGTCGCTGTCGCATAGGTCGGACCGGGGCCGTCGATCATAGCACCCGAGGTGAGCATCCGCGGACCCAACACCGAGCCCAGGTCGAAGTCGTTCTTGAGCGCTATGGCGGAGTCGGTGCTGGACGCGCCGAGGTCGCGGACCGTGGTGACGCCCCAGGCGAGGTAGCGCTGGGCCGCCCACCGCTCGACGTGCGCATGGGCGTCGATCAGCCCCGGGATGATCGTCTTGCCGATGAGGTTCACCACCTGCGCGCCGCGCGGCACCCGGATTTCGTTCACGCGGGCCACGGCCTCGATGTGCCCGTGCTGGACGAGGACCAGCGCGTCCTTGATCGGCTCCCCCCCCGATCCGTCGATCAGGGTCGCACCCTCGAGGGCGATCACGCCGTCGCCGGAGGAGTTACAGGAGGCGAGCGCGAAGATGAGGAGCAGGAGGCCGGGATGCGGGATGCGCGGTGCGCGATGCGTCACTTGGGATCCGACGACGTGTGGTCGTGCAGAATCTGCCACCGATTTCCACGTTTCTGGAGGAGGAGCGTGAACGGTCCGCTCGCGGTCACCGAGTCACCGCGCCGCAGCTCGAAGCGCGCAGTGCAGAGCGCGAGATCGAGTGTCAGCGGCCGTACACGTACCTCGCTGAACGCGAGCGAGTCGCGGGACTTGCCAGGCGCGAAGTACGCAGTCCGATAGTGGTCGTACAGCGGCTGCCAACCGTACTGCACGTGCCCAAGAGATACGTAGCTCGTGAGCGAATCCTTCGCATAGTCGCCCATGAAGCCGCCCAGATCACCGTGGTTCCAATCAGCGGCGCTCCGCTCGAGCATCGCGACGATCTCGGCCTGGGGATTCCCTGAGACGACTTTCGGCGCCGAGCAAGCGAGCAACAGCGCAGCGCCCACGCCACCCGTCCGACATGCCAGCGGCATGTTCATGGCTTCACCGGTTCGCTCGAGGGATGCCAAACGTGCCGCGGGAGCGCCTCGAGGAGATGGTCCAGCCATCCAAGAGGCGCTCCCGCGCACTGACGCTGCAGGATCTCTAGCGGCGACGCTTCCTGGCCGCCTTCTTCCGCTTCGCCTTGCCGCCGCGCTTCGCCCGGGCCTTGGGCCGCTTCTTGCCCGCCTTCTTCTTGGCCTTGGGTCTCGACGGCTTCTTCCGTTTCTTTGCCGGCTTCGGCCGGGGCGCCGACATCGGCTCATCCCGCATCGGCGCGGGCGCCGGCGGCATTGAGGGTGCCGGCGGGTACATCGGCTCCATCATCCCCGAGCCAGTCCAGCTGCTCTCCGAAAAATCGGTTGACGCGAGC
>DASQAM010000301.1:0-2621 GCA_035635735.1 Gemmatimonadales bacterium
CCCTTCTCGTGGAGTCTTCCCATGGCGTCCCAGTCGAGGCCTTTCCACGCTCGATTGCGTTCGTGGAGGCCCAGGTACAAGAGCGCAAGCACGGCCTCGTCGATCCGCTGTGTGTTGATTTCCATGCACCGACCCATCCGCGTCTTTCCACTCGGATCTATCCATGTCCAAGGTAGCCGCTCTGCCCTGCATGATTTACCGCGATCGAGATTTCGGACTGCGGACGGCAAGATCCGCAACCGCACGGAGCGACTTTGGAACAGCCACAGCTACCCTCCCCTGGCGACTCGGAACTGCACCACGTTGCCGCCCCCGCGGAGCCCGTCGAGATAGTCGGCCCGCCGTCTCGGAGCTTGTAGGGGCAGCCCCTTCGGTGTAGGGCTGCGTATTCGCGCTTCGGTCAGAAAGTCGGTCGCCGTCAAAGCCGTACCCACCGGTGGTCCGCGTACCCGCTATTGTACCCACCGCGTGTTCCGTACCCACCGTTTTCGGCGTGACAGGCTTAGACAGCGGTAGACCGCTTCCGGTGAAGTAGATGCCTATTTTTATAGGCTTTCGCGACCGCAATGGACTCGCGTGGACGGCGTTGTACGAAGCGTTTGGCGCCCCCGGCCGGAGTTGAACCGACGACCTACCGCTTAGGAGGCGGTCGCTCTATCCACTGAGCTACGGGGGCGCAACGCTTAGCGAAGTGTACCGGCGCGCCGCCCGCCCCCACCATCCCCTAGCGCGGGCGGAAGCGTAGTATGCAGGTGAGCACTCAGCTCGGACTGGGCGCGTCGCACTCTCATGGCAGGGAGACGTCCATGACCACCTCCGTCAGCGTCGGGAAACCTGCGAACTTGCCGCTCGACATCCGTCGCGTGCCCATGTGGCAACCTCTCGAGTGGCTGAGCAGCGGCTGGCAGGATCTGACACAGATCGGCCGGGCCGGCCTCGCTCACGGAGCGCTGATCGCCATTCTGGGAGCTGTTCTCCTGATGCTCGGCAGCACCCATCTCTACCTCACCGCAGCCGCCGTCACCGGCTATCTGCTCGTCGGGCCGGTGATGACCACGGGTCTGTGCGAGCTCGCACGACGGCGCGCGGCGCACGAGCCGTTGGGTTTTGATGAGTCGCTGCAGGGACTGACACGCAACCCCGACGGTCTCATGCACTTCGGGGGCGTGCTGGCGCTCATCGCGCTCGCTTGGTTTGTCCTGTCCGCCTTCCTGCTGCAGTCGGTGCTCAACGCCTCGGTGCCGAGTCTTGCGGTCGCGCTGTGGGGCGGATCGGCCCAGGTGGACGCGACACAGATCCTGGGCTACGTGGGATGCGGCGCCGTGCTCGCGGGCATTGTTTTTGTGATGTCGGTCGTGGCCGTGCCGCTGATCATCGACCGGCACGCCAGCGCGGCGGACGCCATCCGCGCGAGCCTGCGCGCCACCCTGCTCAACCTGCCGGCGATGCTCGTATGGGCCGTGCTCATCGTCGGACTCACGGCGTTGGGTTTCGCGACCCTCCTGGTCGGAATGGTGTTTGTCGCGCCGCTGCTCGGCTATGCGACCTGGCATGCCTACCGGGACCTCATCGCTTAGGGGGGCCACGGAGGCGCGGACCGGTAGCAGGGAATGGTGGAGCGGAAGGGGATCGAACCCTCGACCTTCGCATTGCGAACGCGACGCTCTCCCAGCTGAGCTACCGCCCCACGCAAGGCGCGCGATTCTAGCATCGCATTCCGCCATGCGGCTATGATCGACGCCGGGAACCGCAGGAGTTCGCGGACCGGAGACCAGACATGCTGGCCATGGGCGGGCGAGCACCGGAGTTCACGCTGCCGGATCAAGACGCGCAGAGTGTGTCGCTGAGCACGCTGCTGCGCCACGGCCCGCTGATCCTGTATTTCTATCCTGCAGATTTCACTCCCGGGTGCACGCGCGAGGCCTGCTTAATCCGTGACTTGACCGCCGAGATCCAGCAGGCGGGTCTCGACGTCGCCGGCGTTAGTCCACAGGCCCCCGCGAGCCATCGCGCGTTCCGCGAAAAGCACAAGCTGCAGTTCACACTGCTCTCCGACGTCGACAAGTTCGTGATCCGTATGTACGACGTGCTGGGGCCGCTGGGGTTCGGCGTGCGTCGCGCCACCTATCTCATCGACCAGGCGCGTTACATTCGCTCCGCGGTGCTCGCCGATTTCCGCATCAGTCAGCACGAGGATTTTATCCGCAGGGCTGTGGCGCTGAGTGCCGGTGGCGCGCGCCGCGCGCACACCAGCTGAAGCGCTTCTCCGTCAGAGCCTGATTCGCACCAGGTGGGCACGCCCGAAACTCGGGACGCTGACCACGTATAAGACGTCAGACTCGCCCGGCGCAGCGGCGACGACGTCCACGCCGTTCAGCTCATGAATCATCTGCGGCACGTTGGCCCCGCTGCCGATGACCAGCACCGTGTCGCCCGCATGCTCGCGCAACACGCGAGCCGCTGCGCTGCGTGCGTCGCCCGCGCTGAACAGCTGCGGCGCGCGGTGCAGGCGTTGCGCCAGTGGCGCCGCGGTCTGCTGGGCGCGCCGGTCGTCGCTCACATAAATCGCCTCAAGCCCGCCCCTGGCAGTTGCGTCGCCGAACATCTGTGCCAGACGCTGC
>DASQAM010000302.1:0-3788 GCA_035635735.1 Gemmatimonadales bacterium
GGGCGACGCCTTCGCGGGTGGCTTCATGGCCTACCTCGCCGCGAGCGACGATGTCACCGCCCCGAACCTGCGGCGCGCCATGGTCTACGGCGCCGCGATGGGCTCGTTCGCGGTGGAGGCCTTCGGCGTGCAAGGGCTCGAACACGTGACCCCCGCGGACGTGCATGCCCGGGTGCGGGCATTCAAGGACCTGGTGCACTTCGACATGGACGAGGCTCCTCCCGGATGACCGATCACTACGCCGCCGCCGGCGTGCAGCTCGACACGGCCGACGAAGCGAAGCGCCGGATCGCGGCGTTGGTGCGGACTACGCGCACGCCGCTCGCGCTCGGCGAGATCGGCGCGTTCGGCGGAATGGTGCGCGTGCCGCCCGGCTACGAGCGCCCGGTGCTGGTGCTCTCGACCGACGGGGTCGGCACCAAGGTACTGGTCGCCGCGCGTGCCGGGATCCATGACACCGTGGGTGAGGACCTCGTGAACCACTGTGTGAACGACATCCTGGTGCACGGCGCCCGTCCCCTGGCATTGCTCGACTACCTCGCGACCGCCGAGCTCGAGCCCGAGACCGCGGCCGCGATCGTCTCGGGCGTGGCGCGCGGCTGCCGCGCCCACGACATGATCCTCGCCGGCGGCGAGACCGCCCAGCTTCCCGACCTGTACCAGCCGGGGCACTACGATCTGGCGGGGTCGATCGTCGGCGTGGTCGAGGAATCGACCGCGTTGCACGGGGACCTCGTGCGTGCCGGCGACGTGTTGATCGGCTACGCGTCGAACGGACTGCACACCAACGGGTACACTCTGGCACGGCGCATCGTATTCGATCGCCTGCGGCTCGATGTGCACGACCCGTTTCCCGACACCGGCCGCACGGTGGCCCAGGTGCTGCTGGACGTGCACACGAGCTACTTCACGGCCGTCGCGCCCGTCCTGTCGCGCCTGCACGCGCTCGCGCACATCACGGGCGGTGGCATCCCCGGGAACCTGGTGCGCGTGCTGCCGGCGGGCTGTGAGGCCGTGGTCGATGCGCGCGGGTGGTCGTGGCCGCCGGTGTTCCGGGTGCTGATGCGTGCCGGCGACGTGTCGCTCGGGGAGATGCGCCGCGTCTTCAACCTGGGCGTCGGCATGATCGCCGTCGCGGCCCGGGACGACACCGAGGCGGTGATTGCGGCGGCCAAACGCGCGGGAATTGCAGCATGGATGATCGGGGAGGTTCGGGCGGGGACACAGGGCGTCAAGTTCGCGGAACGGTAGGAGGCCACATGCGTCGGATCGTGATGGTACTCGCAATGATCTCAGGTGCGGCTCCCCTCGCAGCGCAGGAGCCGCAGTGCGCGTCGACCAACAACTTCGTTCAGGCGGCATGCCAGGCGGCCGTGGACGGGGTGCGGGCGTTTTATCCCCTCGCGGGCATGGTCGTCACCGGCGGCAATCCGGTGATCGGCACCGCCGGCTCGCTTGGCGGGCTCGGGCACGTGGCGCTCACGGCGCGGGTGAACGCGATCAAGGCGGCGCTCCCCGATCCCACGGCTACCAACCAGACGCCGGTGCCCACGAGCTTCAACGGGGCGGTTCCCGCGCCGGTCATTGAAGGGGCTATCGGGCTGACGAAGGGTCTGGGGGGCGGCCTGCTCGCCGTGGACGTGCTCGGCTCCGCGTTGATCCTGCCGACGGGAATCGACAATCTCACCGTAGACGCAAATGCCGCCAAGTTCCTCGACGCGGCGTTGGGATTCGGGTACGGCCTCCGGGTGGGCGTCCTCAACGGTGCCTTTCCGGTCCCTGCGGTCTCCGTCAGCTGGATGCATCGCAAGGTCCCGCGGCTCCGCTACGGCACCCTCGGGCCTATAATCGGCACGGGCGACGAGTTCGAGTTCACCATGGATCTGAGGAGCGACAGCTACCGCGCGATCGCGGGGTGGAAGCTCGCCGCCGTGGACCTCGCGGCGGGAATCGGGGTGGACCGCTATAAGTCGAATGACACGAACATCCGGTTCTACGACGCCGTCACCCCGACGAGCGTGCGGACGGTGGTGATCAACCCGACCAACACGCGCGCCGTGGTATTCGTCAACGGTGGCCTCTCCCTCGCGGCCGTGAAGCTTGTAGGCGAGATTGGCTTGCAAGCGGGGAAGGACCAGCAGTACGTCACGCAGTTCCAGGGCTTCGATCCCAAGGCGGCACATGCCTTCGGAGGTATCGGCATTCGCTTCGGACTCTGAGCGACCGCCCGCGGAGCGGGCGGCCATGGAACGCGCCCTCGACCTCGCACGCCGGGGTTGGGGGCGCGTTGCTCCCAATCCCCTGGTGGGCGCCGTCGTGCTCGCGGGAGACAACGTGGTGGCCGAGGGTTACCACGCCGAGTACGGCGGACCGCACGCGGAGGTCGTCGCGCTCGAGGCCGCGGGCGCGCGCGCGCGCGGTGCGACGCTGGTGGCGAACCTCGAGCCGTGTGCCCATCACGGCAAGACACCGCCGTGCACCGAGGCGATCGTGGCCGCCGGTGTGGCCCGCGTCGTCGCGGCGCTGCCCGATCCGGACCCACAGGCGCGGGGAGGCGCGGCGGCGCTGCGCGCCAAGGGTGTGGCGGTGTCGATCGGCCTGCTCGCCGAGGCGGCCGCAGCGCTCAACGCCCCGTTCCTGTTCGCGCGGGAGCAAGCCGAGCGACCGTTCGTCGCGCTCAAGCTCGCCACATCGATCGATGGCCGCATCGCCGACGCCGCCGGCAGCTCGCAGTGGGTCTCCGGTGAAGCGGCGCGCGAGCACGTACACTGGCTGCGCGCCGGGTTCGACGCGATCGCAGTCGGCGGCACGACCGCGCTCCGTGACAACCCGCAGCTCACGGTGCGTGGAGTGGTCACGCCGCGCCGGCCGCCGGTGCGCGTCGTGTTCGACCGGCGCGCGATGCTCAACCTGGGCGTGCAGCTCGTGAGCACGGCGCGCGAGGTGCCGACGTGGGTCATGTCGTCGCTCGACGCGCCGTCGTCGAGCGTCACGCAGCTCGAGAACAGCGGCGTGCGTGTGTTCCGCCCCACGACGTTGCGGGACGGACTCCGCATGTTGCGCGACACCGGGATCCAGTCGCTCTTGTGCGAAGGGGGAGGGGCGTTGGGCGCGCGCCTCCTCGCCGACGGGCTGGTGGACCGGCTCTATTGGGTGCAGGCGCCGGTGTGGCTCGGAGAGGGCGGGGTTCCGGCCTTTCCCGGAGTGCCGCCGCAACCCCTCGCGGGCGCGCCGCGCTGGACGCCGGTGGAGCGAAGGGCGCTGGGCTCTGATACATTATTGGTATTGGATAGGCGGCTATGTTTACCGGAATCGTGAGCGCCGTAGGGCGCGTCGCGAAGGCAACGCGGGAAGCGGGAAACGGGGCACGGGAAACCGGGCTGACGCTCACTTTCCGTGCGCCGTTTAAGGGCCTCAAGAAGGGTGAGAGCGTCGCCGTGAACGGCGCCTGTCTCACCGTGGAGCGCGTGGTGAAGGGTGGCTTTCAGGTCCACGTGATCGAGACCACGGAGGGCCGGACGCTTCTCGCCGAGTATGGCGCCGGACGACCGGTGAATTTGGAGCGCGCGCTGCGGGCGACGGATCGGCTGGGCGGCCACATCGTCCAGGGGCACGTGGACGGGGTCGCGGTGGTGCAGCGGGTCGAGCGGCATGGGGACGCCTGGGTGTACGACCTGCGCGTGCCCGACGCGGTACGGCAGGTGTCGATTCCGCACGGCGCGATTACGGTCGACGGCGTGAGTCTCACCATCAACGACCTGCCCGGGAAAGATCTCGTGCAGGTCTCG